>CAZARO010000207.1:0-4395 GCA_964487165.1 uncultured Solibacteraceae bacterium
CAGCGCGAAAATTGTCAACAGCCCAAAAAGGGGTGGGCCGTTAGATACAGTTTTGCCCCAAAGCGTCATGGTCAACTCCGTTACCCAGGTGAGCCTGATGGGTATCAGGCCAAAATTTTGAATAATGGGGTCGATTGTAGAGCTTGAGGCGCTCCCCTGTCAACGCAAACTTTTGATGGTTCCGATCAATTTTACGTCGTACTCCTCAATACCTCTCATTCCAAAAGGTTTATTGCCACGGAAAGCAGCACCACCGGAGTGGAGTTGTAGCCCGTCCACACCGCGCTCCGGGACACTAAACCAGTCTCTCGTGTCATAGTTTTGCGGCCGCGCACACCGGGAAACAATTCTTAATTACTTACCGGCGCAGAACACCAGCTGACTCGAAAAACGACCAGTTCCCAGCGGTCGTGGTCCAGAAACGCCCCGCTGATTTCGCACGGCTTGTACCCGAGCCGCGACCAAAGGCAGCGGTGAAGCGACTAAAAACCTACCGGACTTATTGAAGGGCGAGCGTGGAACTCGCCCTTTCATAGATTGCCTCCTAGAAGTGAATTCGCAATCCGAACTCCATGGATCGCGGGTTGTTGCTTTGGCTGGTGATCTGGCCGAACGAGGTCGGGCTGGTAAGGCTGCCGCCCCCGGTGCTCGGTTGGAAGTGATTCAGAATGTTGGTGAAGGTGAAGAAGAACTGCGCCCCCACGCGCTCCTTATATAAGCCCAGGTCTTTCACCACCTGGGCGTCCAGGTTCCAGGTGGGCAGGCCGCGCAGGTTATAGTAACCTCCGCAACTGGTGTCGAGACCCAGCACGCAGGGCCGGAATTCGGAATAAACCTGAGCCGGATTGGCGAACTCATTTAAGCCGTACAGCACGCCCGTGCTGGTGAGCTTGGTCCCTACCGAGTTGGTTCCGAAAACCAGGTTGGTGCCGGTGCTGCCGGCAACACCGTAGTGTACCGTTGTGCCGCCGGTGAAGGGCGTGAGACCTACCGCGTCTTCCGTGAGGGAGCCCACGGCACTGGTGCCCGGCGTGGTAACTTCACCGAAGGCCTCGCAACCGGTGCAGCTGCCCTCGCTGTAGCTGATGGCGTTGCCGCCGCCGCTCTGGGTGGTGAATAGCGGAGCGATAGTCCATCCGCCCAGAATATGTCCGATTACGCCCTTCTGCCCCTGGAAGAACGGCGCGGCATAGTACATATTCAGGTTGAAGATGAACTTGTAATCGAACGACTGCGGACCGTAGTTGGCGTTGATATCGAATGGGTTCTGCTGGGTGAAACCGCTGCTCGCCTGCCCCACCACGCCGGTGCCCAACGCCCGTCCCCAGGTGAAATTGGAGTTAGTGGTGAGACCGTGCCAGGTGTTAGTGCGGAAGGTGGCGAACAGTGCGTTGTAGTTGCCATAGCCCAGGCTGTCAATCATATCGATAGAGGTAGCCTGCCCGCTTCCGCCGTTGAAGGCCTGGCCGTAGGTGGTCCGCGGCAGGGTCCAGCTGGTGGTGGAATCCATCTTATTCCAGAGGTCGGATACGGCGGTTTCCCTGATGAGCGAAGAGTAGTTGCTGGCCACCGCGGAGGTGCAGCTTGCGTACCCCTTGCAGAACGCGGAATTCGCCCCGCCCAGCACATTTTCGAAGAACGGCTGCGCGCTCACGCTGGTGGCGTTCACGCCGTTGAAAATCAACTGCTCGTAGAGTTGCCCGAAGGCGTTCGCAAACGTCTGGCCGCCCAGCGTTTCGTAGATGGGAACGGAATCCAGGTTGGTGGACTGGTACTCGTGCTTGATGATTTTCCCGATGTACCCCACCTCCAGGTGCACGTGCGGGTTGATTTCGCGCTGCACCGTAATGGTGAAGTTGTCGGCGCGGTCCGGTTTGAAGTTGGGGTCCAGAGACTCGGAGTCCACCGATTCCGGATAGGAGCCGCCGGGATAATAAGGTTGCGGCAGGGTCGGCGAAGCCGCCGCCAGAGGAGCCACCAGGCCGTCGGTGCCGATGCGGAATGCGTTGGCTGGAGTGGCTACGCCGCTTCCCGCGCAGGTTCCGTTCATGAGCGGATTGACGCAGGTGACGCCTTGCAGCAGGCCGGGTCCGAGCAGCGGTACCAGCACCAGGTCCACGCCGTTCAGGCGTCCGAAAATGCGGCTATAGCCGCCGCGGATCACGGTCTTGCCGTTGCCTACTATCTTGCCGAGCAGGCCATCGGTATAGTGCGGGTTCCAGGCGAAGGATACGCGCGGGCTGAATTCGCCGTAGTACGGATTATACGGGTACTTGAGCCCGGAGCCGATGCCTCTTACCAGTTGGTAGCCGATTTCCGGCGTGTAACTGGATCCCTGCAGAGACGCTGTCAACCTCTGTTGTATGAACGACGACGTAGTGATAGGCTCTCCGTTGGCGTCCACCAGCGACACTTGCTTTCCCTGCAGTTCGTAGGGCGGCATCTCCAGGTTCCAGCCCAACCCATAAGTCAGGGTGAAGCTGGGCTTGATGTGCCACGAGTCCTGGAAGTACACGCTGTAATACGGAATGATCGACTTATCGGTGGCCGGGGTACCGATGGGCAGCGTGGTGAGGTTGGGCAGCGCGCGGGTGTACATTACCTGCGTGGAGCTCACCATACCCAGAACTTCGGAATACAGTGTTTCGTAGCTCGAATATTGCGACGACGGGACGGTAGTCGGGATGTACTGCACGGGCGAGGTCCAATTGAATCCCGAGCTGGTGGACAGGTAGCTGATCTGGTCGTTCACACCTTCGCCGTTGTCGGTACGCGAGTGGTAATCGAAATTGCGCGAATAGGCCCCGCCGAAGCTGAAGAGATGATTTCCCTTGAGCATAGTCAGGTCGTCGCGCAATTGTTTATCCTGGCCGTCCCAGAAGCGCTGGCGCACGCTCTGCGTATTCACGTTGTAAGGGATCAGACCGCTTCCGGCGCCGGCTTCACCGCCGATTTCGAGCGCGCCGCCGAGGCCGAAACCCTGCGGCGGACCGTTCTGGTCGGACCACTGCCAGAATTGCCGAAGGTAGGCGAAGACAAACGTGTTCGTGGTAGTCGGAGTGATTACGCTGGTGAGGCCCGCGGTCCACACCGAAGGCTGCTGCGGACGGGGCGCTTTAGCGGTCGGGATGCCGAACTTATCGCCCGGCAATGCGCCGCCGATATCCACCTGGCTGCCGGTAAGGCTGACCAGCTTGTAGTCCCGGTAAGTCAGGTAGAAATGTTGCCTATCGCTGAAGTCGTGATCGATGCGCCCAACGTAGTTGTTGGTAGTCAGGGGTTCGCGGACACTGCCCAGGAACTGCTGGGTATTGTAAGTGTCGCCGCCCAGCGGATTGTTCTCGAGCGGCATCTGCTGGCTCCAGATATCGTTGACGACGGGGTTGACACCGAGGCCGCGCGGGTCGCAGGCCCCGGCCGGACATTGCGCCGGCATGAGAGTGGTTCCGTTGAACGAAATCGGATTGGGGGTCAGGTTGTACGCCACGTACGTGCCGGCGGAATTGGGTACCTGGATGATGCCTTCGCGCATCGCCGCCGAGGGCACGGTGGCATGGTAAACCTGCGCATTGGGATACCGCAGCCCTTCATAGTTGGCGAAGAAAAACCATTTGCCGCCCAGAAATGGTTTGGGGAAAATCGGTCCGCCGAGGGCGCCGCCGAAGCGGCTCCGATGGTTCTTGGGGAAGTCCACCGGCGTGTCCGCGAACGCCAGGGTCCCGTAAGTGTACGGCGTGTGGTTGTTGCTCCAGCTATTGGCCTCGCCAATGGCATTGTCGAAATAGAACATATACGCGGCGCCGTGGAACTGGCTCGATCCGCGCTTGGTGGTCATCTGCACCTGGCTGCCGGAGGAATTGTTGAAGTCCGAGGTCTGATTGCTGACCGATACCTTGAATTCCTCGATGCTCTCGAGAGGCGTCGGGATCACGCCCGAAGGACTGCCGTTGGTCTGGCTGCCTCCGATACCGTTCATGTTGGTCTGGTAGCCGGTCGTGTTGCCTGACATGTCGTCGGTAACGTTGGCGCCGTCCAGCTGATAAGTGTTGAGATCGGAAGGGGATCCGGCGGCGTTCCCGCTCAGCGTAGTGCCCGGTTGCAGCACCGCCATGGATGTCGCGTCCCGGCCCAGGTTGGGCAGCACCAGGAGCGAGGTCTCGCTAATGGTATTGCCGACCGTGGCATTCATGGTCTGCAGTTCCGCACCGACACTGGCCGTCACTTCCACCGTGGTAGAAGTGGAACCGATTTTGAGTTTGGCATTGAGTGTCAGCACAATGCCCACATCCACGGATTGAGCCTTTATGTCGTAAGTGCTAAATCCCTGCTTGGTAAAGGAGATATCGTACTTGCCGGGAGGCACGGTGGCGAAATTATAGCGGCCCGCTTCATTGG
>CAZARO010000207.1:4405-7721 GCA_964487165.1 uncultured Solibacteraceae bacterium
GAAGCCAGGTCCACAATCTTGATGACGGTCCCGGGAACGGCGGCTCCGGATTCGTCGGTAACTTGCCCGGCGACCGTGCCCGCTATACTGGTTTGGGAATTTGCCGGGGTAACAGCTAAGCCGAACACCAGCGCGAAAGACAGCAGAGGCCCGAATAACCTTGGGCCTTTAGATACACTTCTCCCCCAAAGCTTCATGGTCAACTCCGTTTCACCCAGATATGCCCGATGGGTATCAGGCCGATTGTGAATAAGTAATGGGGTCGATTGTATGCCTGAAGATATTCGGACTCCAGAGTAAATTTTTGATCGGGCCTATCAACGCTACTTAGGTAGAGTCCTGCCGGGCTCCTGCCCGGGAACGCAAGTCTTTCATCTCGCAGGGCCAAGGGACGCTATAGTAACTGTAGGCGATGCTCCGCGATCCCAGCTTGATTCCGCTCTCGCACCAGCACCACAACGGGCTGGCGCTGTGCGTTATGACCCGCCGGTCGCTGGCCGCGGACTCCTCGGAGGCGAACGTCGCCAAGTTGGCGCGCCGCGTCATAGACCGCTATGAGCTGGAACTGATCAACCACTTCGAGATCGAGGAGCAGGTGCTCTTTCCCCTGTGCGGACCTCTGCCGCTGGTGGATCGGCTGGTGGCGGAACATCGCGCCCTGGAGGCGTTCATCGCCCCGCTGCGCAACGCCCCGACGGCCGATCTGCTGGAGCAGTTTTGCGCGCTGCTTTCCGGCCATATCCGCCGCGAGGAGAGTGAGTTGTTCGAGCAGATCCAGAAGTCCCTTCCGCGCGAAGTGCTGGATCGCGCCGGCGCGGAGATCGATCGTCGCGCGGTGCGGATCTGCTTATAGCGGTGCCGAACGGCTGAAGGCATTAACGCCGAGCGCTCTCAGTCGGGCAGGATGGCATCCCAATGCCGCATAGTTTTCCCAAGGTGCGAGACTCCTGCGGAAATCAAGTGGGGCAGGCCCCCTGGCCTGCGCGGGGACGCCCTCGTCCCGCTGCTCGTGTGGATTCGGGCGCTTGAGTCGCGAAGAGGCCGACCAGGGGGTCGTCCGCGGACGCGGGCGTCCGCCCCACTACTGCAGATGCCCGAAAATGAAAAAACTATGCGGCATTGGGATGGCATCCTGCCCCACTGCCTGGCGGCGTCCGTCGCCGTATTCTGCGAGACTCAGTAGCCGCTTAATTTCCCTGAGTCAGCTTCTGGAGCGCTTCCTTGGCGGGCTCGGAATCGGGCTGGAGCCGCAGGGCGCTCCGCAGTTCCGCGATGGCGTCCGGCTGGCGGCCGGGCATTTCCGCCAACGCCAGCCCCAACAGAAGGTGCGCTTCCGCGAAATTGGGATCGATGCGCAGCGCCGCCTCGAATTGCGCGATGGCATCGGGCAGGCGGCCAGGCATCCCCGAAAGTGCATTTCCCAGATTGCAGCGCACCGCCGCCAGGGCGGGATCGAGCCGCACGGCCGTCTCCAGCTCGCCGATCGCATCGGGAAGGCGCCCCGGCTCCTGCGCCAGCAGGGTGCCCAGGTTGGCGTGCGCCTGCGCCAGGCCGGGATCGATCCCGATGGCCTGCCGAAACTCGCTCGCGGCCTCCGCGGTCCGCTCGGGATTTCCAGCCAGGATGTTGCCCAGGTTGATGTGGGCGAGGGCGTTGTCAGGCTGGAGGCGCAGGCCCTCCTGGTACTCGGCAATAGCTTCCGGGACATGTTCGGGCGGGTCCAGCATGGTATAGGCGCCGGCCAGATTGAAGTGGGTTTGCGCCGCATAAGCCGGATGCAGTTGGAGTGTCGCCTGGTATTCGGCGATGGCCTCCTGCATCCGCCCGGGCTTGGCTTCGAGGATGGTGGCCAGGTTATTGTGTATGAGCCAGCTCGCAGGATTGCGCTTGAGCGTGTCGCGGTACAGCGTTTCCTCGTCGCGATAACTGGCGCTCTGGCGAAAAGTGAGGATGCCGAGCACCGCCACGGCCGCCGCCGCAATAGCCGTGTTGCGCGAGCCCGCCTCCGGAGACAAGCGGCGGGCCGCGGCCGTTAAATAAGCGGCCATCGGGACAACCAGCCCCAGGCTCGCGAGATATTGAAAGTGGTCGGCCACCCACGAGTAGCGAAACGGCAGGACGTTCAGAAACCCGAGGACCGGCGCCAGCGTTCCGGCGAAAATCAGAAAGCCGGCCAGCGGCCCACGATGGCGGCGTGCCAGCAACAAACATACACCTGCCACCACAACTGCTCCCGCCGGATACAGATATTGCCACCACGCCGCCGGATCGATACTCCAGCGCGGATAACTGAACATCAGTCCGACCGGCAAGACGAGTTTCGCCGCGTAAAACCAGAGGTCGCGGCCGGCGATCAGCAGTCGCTGGGTGAAAGTCAGGTTGAAATCGGGACCGACAGCGCCGATGTATGTGCGTTCCATCCACGCCGTGAAAAGGCCCATGGGAACGGCCAGGGCGAACCACGGCACCAGCGGCAGCACGTCGCGCCGCCAGCCGAGATATCCCTGCCGCCACCAGAAAATTACCAGCAGGACGGCCGGCAGCGTGGCAGTAACTGACTTACTAAGTAGTGCCAGAGTGAAAAGCCCCAGCGCCAGGAAATAACTCCGCCGGCTGCGCGAGCGATCGAACCCGAGGTAGACCAGCAGCGCGGCGAGGAAGAACGCACCGGAGAGCGCGCTCTTCTGCTCGGAAATCCACGCCACCCCTTCCACATATACGGGGTGCAGCGCAAACACGAAACCGGCCAGCCAGGCGCCGGGCAGCGAAAGCCGGCGCACGATCCACACGAGCAGGCATGCAGATACCCCATGCAGCAGAATATTCACCAGGTGATAGCCCAAAACGGCATCGCCCCAGAGCCGGTGTTCCAGCCAGAAGGCGCTGTGCAGCACAGGGTAATACTGCTGCGTCGCTCCCAGTTCGAACCAGATCCGCCAAAGGCCGTGGAGCGACTGTAAGTCCGGCCCGGTAACGTGACTGGAGTCGTCCCAGAGCATTCCGCCGCGGAGCGCCGGCCAGTAGGCGATGAAGATTGCCAGGAAAAGCGCTCCCCAGGATGCGATGGCGGGGAAGCCGGCGATGCGCGGACGGACTCCGGCCGGGGGATCCAACACCGCGGCGGCGGCCGACTTCCGGGAATCGCGGAGGCGCGCGCGCCGTTTCGACATAAGAAGATTATACCCGCGAGGTGGGCGCCCCCTACGCGCGGTTGCTTAACTGATCTGGGGGCTCCCTCGTACTAAACCCCGCAACCGCTCGTTTGCAGTCGCGGCTCAGTAACGGGTGTCGCACGTTTGCAGCAACTTACCGAGCC
>CAZARO010000208.1:0-7714 GCA_964487165.1 uncultured Solibacteraceae bacterium
CGGTTCGGGCCGGACTCGGTGCTGGTAACCTCGTTCTCGCGCGCCGCCGCCGCGGAATTGGCGGGCCGCGACCTTCCCGTGTCGCCGGACCGGATAGGGACACTGCACTCGCACTGCTGGCATGTCCTGGGCGGGCCGGAAATCGCCGAGGCGAACGTCGATGAATGGAACCGCGCGAACCCAGACCTCACCATTACGCCCGCCCGGAAACAGACCAAACTCGATGGCGAGGAGACTCCGGCGGATGAAATCGAATCAGAAAAGAGCGGGGACGAGTCCCTGCAAAGCTTAAACCGCTTTCGGGGATTGATGGTGCCGCGACAGGGATGGCCGGAGACGCTAATCGCCTTCGAGAAAAAGTGGACGAAATACAAGCAGGAACACCTGCTCTGGGACTTTACAGATCTGATCGAGTGCTGCCTTCGCGAAGTGGCGCTGGCGCCCAGGTCTCCATCGGTCATTTTCGCGGACGAGGCGCAGGATCTCAACCGGATGCAGTTGTCGCTGGTTCGAAAATGGGGCGAACGCGCCAGCTATTTCATCGTGGCCGGCGACGACGACCAGACCATCTACACATTCACAGGCGCGGATCCTGAGGCCTTCCTCACACCGGAAGTGCCGCCAGACCACAAGATCATCCTGAAGCAGAGCTACCGGGTGCCTCGCGCAGTGCATCGTTTTGCCGAGGCGTTGATTGGGCAGGTGAAACGCCGGCAGCCAAAGGAATACCTCCCACGTCCGGAAGCCGGCATGGTGGAGCGGTTGTCGCGCGACGGGTATCTCCACACCGATCTGTGCATCCTCAAGACCGCCGTCGACCACCTCGACCGGGGACAGTCCGTAATGTTCCTGACATCGTGCTCCTATATGCTGCAATCGCTGATCTGTGTTCTCCGGAAGAACGGCATCCCGTTTCACAATCCCTACCGGAGGACCAACGGCTATTGGAACCCTCTCCGCTTGGGGAGGAGGACGTCCACGCCCGGTCGCATCCTCTCGCTGCTGGTGGGCCATCCGGCGTTCGGCGCCGGCCACCGCCCATGGACCAACGGCGACGTCGAACTCTGGGCCGAGGTGCTCAAAGCGGACGGCGTCCTGCGCCACGGGATGAAGACCAAGCTTAAGAAAGGCGACGCCGCACAAACCATGCCGCTCGAGCGGCTGGAGGAAATCTTCGAGGATAGCGCGCTCGAAACGTTGGGTGCTTCGTGGGAGGGCGGCTACCAGGAACTTCTCAAATGGTGGCAGGATCGGCTGACCGCCGACGTCAAGAAGCGCGCGGAGTTCCCTGCGCTGGTAGCCGCCAAGCGAGGGCCGCACGCACTCGCCGAGCCTCCCGGCGTAATCGTGGGAACGATCCACTCGGTAAAGGGCGGGCAAGCCGACGTGGTCTTTCTCTTCCCCGAGGTAAGCCAGGCCGGTGCCGCGCAATACCGCCGGGATGGGCCGCCGAAGGAGTCGGTGATCCGCCAGTTTTACGTGGGCGTCACCAGGGCGCGGGAGACGCTTTATATCTGCGGACGGGAGAGTAACGCGGTCTCAATTTAGCAGGAGAACTAGGAGTTGCCTATGGATATGCGGGAAGGTACCCTCCTGAGGCTGTTGACAGGAGCAACCAAATTGAAACTGAGAGTCCAACATCCGAAAATCCAAAAGTGCATGACCCTTGCACATCCCTACTGGTTCTTCCGCTATCGGGACGACGAGATCCAGGCGGACGGCACTATCAGCACGGCCCAGAAACGGAAGATCGTCGGTGCCATCAAGGGCCTGCCGGCAAATCAATCGGTACCGGACGCGCTCACGAAGAAGGAGGCGGAACTGGCCCGCGACAACTTCTTCGCCGAACAGAACGCGCGGACGCGCGGACCGGCGGCGACGCTCGCGCAGGAGAAGCCGCCGGAGCCGGGAGATGTCCTCTTCGGCAAGCTGGCCGAATTGTGGATGCGCGATTACGTGGACAAGATCGCGGGCGGACGGAAGCTCATCGCGGCCTCCACGAAGTCGAAGTATCACCAGTGCTACAAGGTGTTTTATCCGCGTTGGAAGGACACGCGCCTGAAGGACATCCGCGCCAAGGACGTTCTGGAGTGGCTCCGGGAGGCATGCACGTCCTGGCACGCGATGTGCGGCGTGCGCAACGCGATGAGCGGTGTGATCACAAAGGCAATCGAGTGGGAGATTCTCCCCGAGATCTTCGCCAACCCGATCCACCGCGTCCGGCTGCCGAAGAAGTGGGAGGTGTGGGAGAAGCGCATCCTGTCGCCTGAGCAAACCGCCAACGTGCTGGGGTTGCTCGACGATCCAAATCTGCTGATCTGCGAAACGTGCGTGGATACCGGCACCCGCATCTCGGAGGTGCTCGGATTGATGGTCAAGCACGTCGATCTGGACAAGGGCATCCTGAGCATCGAGCAGCGCAACTGGCGCGGAGATATCGACGTGCCCAAAACCGCGAAGAGCAGGCGTCTGCTGGCGCTCGGTACGCTGACGCCGCGATACAAGGCGTGGATCGAAGGTCTCAAATTGAAAGGACCGAACGCGTGGGTATTCCCGCAGGACGAAGAGCTGCGCCAGCCGCGCTGGGATACCGGCGTCCGGAAAGCGCTCAAAGAGGCCGCGAGAGCATGCAAGCCGCAGGGCGCGCCCAAGGAGGACATGGGCTTCGACTTCCCCGGTTTCGGACCGCATTCGCTACGCCGCGCAAACATTACGTGGCGTCAGGACGTGGGAGGTAGCGCCATCGAGGTGAGCAAGATCGCCGGCCACTCCAAAGTGGACACGACTTTGGACTACACGATCATCGGTGGGAAACGGCAGGATACGCTCACCCGGCGTGTCCAGGATATGCGCGCCAAGGCAGCCCGGAAATCGCGCAAGGTCGTCGAAATGACGAAGCCCGCGGTGGCGTAAGAAAGCAAACGATTTTCCCATAGAATCCACAGTCAAGCTCCGTCCCGGCTGTTTCTCGTGGTAGCACTGACGCAACCGGGTGGTGACGTCGTAGCCCCTTTCGATATCAGCGAGCCACCACCGGCGCGCCTTGCTCGAACCTCCGAATCACGGCGCGGATTCGGCCAGCCCATTTAAAGCCGACATAGTGCAGGCTCGTGAGTTCGCGGCTAGGCACCCAACGCAAATCGCCAACGCAACGAAAGCCCGCGCCGAGCAGGGACCTCAGCACCACTGGCTGAAAACGGATGTGGTTCCTGGCCAAGTCGTCTGGATCATCGAGCCGAATATCCATCCAGGCGGGCCTATCCGGGCTACCGGGAGGGGTGTGTTCGCCATACTGTTCTTTCTGGCCAGCGAGAAATCCGATCTCGTGCGCCTCATCCAGGGCAGACATGATCGCGTCTTTCAGCGCGGCTTTCGTGCACAGTATCTTGTTGCCGTAGGTCGGATTGAGCCGGCACATGGCCGTGCCCACAATCCTCTCCGCGATTCGGTCATCGAGTCCTACGCGCATCGTCATGGACCACCGCTCCTTCTGTGCCAGCGTACACCAATCCGTGAAGGGGAAAAACACTCCTGAATCGGGTCGGTTAAGCGGGCGGTGCAGTGATGTCGCGGACGCCGTCCGCCTCCGCACTTTGCAAGCGCCAAGCCCATCCTCGTGCCGATTCCGCCGAGCTTGAGCGGCCGGTTTCTCGGTGCGGCGTCAAGCCAAGCGCACTCAATTAAAGCCGGAAATCCCCCCCGGACGCTCATTGTGCTATTGGGTTGAGGGCGGCCGGAGCCAATGCGCAATAAGTACTGCCCCAGATAGGGGAGTGCAGTGCCAGCCAAGAGTCCAGCAGTCGCCGCCGAGGTCCGTGAAATAAAGAAAGAGACATCTGAATCCCGATTCCAACACAAAGTTGCCTGTTTAGAACTATTGGCCGACGGCTGGAGCTATGCGGACGCTGCCAAGGCCCACCACTATGACCCGACAACATTGAAGCGATGGTGGCGGAAGGCCAAGAAGCATGGAGTTCGGTCGCTTCGCGAGGTGCCTCGTAGTGGCAGGCCATCCAAAATGCCGCCACAGATTCGCGCCGAAGTCCTCGCAGCAATCAAGCGGCCTCCCATGAAGATCGGATTGCCAGGGTACAAGTGGACGGGCCCCATGTTAGTAAGTTTCGTCGAGAAGAGATCGGGCATGAAGATTAGTCTGCGTTCCGCGCAAAACCTGCTTAGAGATGGTGCATAACTTATTGCGCCTAAATCTCGGCGCTTATCGGGTCGGGAACGATTTATTCAAGGAATCTCAAAATTCCTTTTCTTCCTCTCTTCAAACCCTTGACAATTGGAGTACAAATCGGATAAGAAATAAGATAATCACAGCCCGGGACTTCCACTAGCGCTAGGCCTCCTAGCACGCGCGCAAGTTTTCGGCCGAGGGTAAATCCACAAAGCTTAAATACCACCACGCGGGGTGCCCATTTGTGCGCCTGTTTGAGCGCATGGCGCGGGCAGAAAGGGGAGCTTTGTCAAACAACGCTTCGGTTCGAATTATGCGGTGTGGGGTTGGCCGCGCCGTGATGGAGTTACGTCGGCGTAAGGAGTGGGACCAGACACAGTTGGCTAGCGAGCTTCACCGCTACCATCGCGGTTCCGACGTGCTTCCCTCTCCACATCGAATCACTATTACGCGCTGGGAATGCGGCGCGAACCTACCTTCACTTTCCTATCGCCTAGCGCTCGCACGGTTAGCCGCAGCGCACGGCGACAGCGCGCTCGAAGAAGCATTCACGGCACCACAGGGTTCGTGGCGTCTGGTAGGTGCACTAATTGAGATCGGCATCCTTGGCGGCATAGAACAGGAGTCGCTGACATGAACCCTTGCTGCGGTCAAATCCACGAACAACGTACTAAGAGATCTGGTATTCTTAATCTTGCACCAGGGCGTTTCCGGACTTCCTGTTTCAGGGAAACCCCAATTGGGAGACCTGAAAAATGAGGACCGGCGATACCGTTTGGGTCCACCCGAATTCCGAAGATCGATGTGCCATGGCCGCACACGTTGACCTCCTCTCTGCCAACGGCAAATCCATCGCACTACGCCTCCACGAGAAGCCGTCCTGGTTCCGAATCGCTGACGGCGCTTTCCTGCACAAAGACGATGGACGTATCGAGATGCTGCTCCTGCGCGACTCCGTCGGCGCCCCGTGGGTCGATACAGTTAGCGGGCTCGAATATGAAATCTCGGAGGCAAAGCCATGAGCGAACGCGGCATAGAAATCGTCGGTGGGAATCAGATGGCAGCCGACGACGTGTCCTGGCGGCCTCCGTCCGGAGCGGTACACCCGATTAACCATTTCCACACGCTGTATATGCGCCTCACTGAAATTTCCGAAGGCCTCCTGCACGAGGCTGGACGTGATTCGGAGTTGGCTGGAAGCGCGGCGTTCACCGAGTTGCTGGGCGCCTGCGGGAGTCTGTCAAACACTATGGCCCATGTCACCCACAAGCTCGAAGGCATTCGGCGGGACTTCCCGAAGGTCTGGGAGGCGTGGCGATCTGCAGTGCAATATCAGCCGCCGCAAAAGGAGAACCCAAAAGGGTGAGGCACTACGTTACTTATACCGGCTCTCGCACCCACGACGCTGCGGAGCCATCCGATGTTTTCCGCATTGAACCAGGGAAAGAGCCTACCCGAATCGACTGGCGCCTGGATCTGATTAACCATTCCCCCAATGGCCTTAGCTGGGGCTACAGCGGGAGCGCTCCGGCGCAATGCGCCCTCGCAATCCTGGCGGATTTTCTAGAGGACAACGACGCCCTCGCCGTCCGGCTGCATCAGGATTTCAAGCTGCGCTTCGTGGCGCGCTTTCCAGCCGAATGGCGGCTGGGCGGCCGAACCATTCGCAGGTGGTTGACGGGCGGTGGGGCCGACAAAGAAGAGCGGCTGCAGCCTCGTGTCGTGCTTAATGTGGTCGAGGCGGACGGCGTCTACCAGGCGACGCTCGATCCTTGCGGCCATGAGGTGTCGTTCGTCACCATGCCACCCAAAACCGCCTATTGCGGGGAGTGCATCAATGAACTCGTCGAGTCGCTTCGAAAGGATCGACCCTCGTGAGGAACCGCCCGATGCTCGTGGTAATGCGCCAGGACCGGATGACGAAGGCGCATCCGAAAACCGACTGGACCCGCCGGTGCGCGCGGTGCCGGGAGCCGGTGGGCATTTTCCCGTCCGGCCAGCGGCTCCTGCGCGGCCAGCCCGACGCCGAGATCGTTTGCGACGTTTGTGCTGGCGACACTACGTCGGTCATGCTTGCCGGTACAATGCTCCCCGGCGCACGCGAAGAGGCGCGCGAGTCGTTCGATTTGGATTTTGCGAAGAAGAAACCATCATGACGCTCGACGAGTTGAAACGGGAGGCCGGCCTGGCGTTGGCGTCGATCAAGACGCAGATCGACGAGTTCCATCATCTGGAGCCGCTCTGCATGCTGCACTGGCCGTTGAACCCGGGCAGGACGCGTTTCGGACGGATGCTGCACGGCGCCGTCACGCCGGGGGAGTGGTCCCGGTTTCCGTTTCCTGGCCCACTCCTTGATTCGGGCGACGCCAAGCGCATTCTCTTTGGAATAATCCGCGATATCGTGCACGACACAGGCGTCGATGGCGTGGTCTTCGGCACCGATATGTGGGGCGCGACCTGTACGCAGGAAGGATTCAAGCACAAGGACGAGTGGGACCGGCACATCGACACCGGTTTCGCCAAGCTCGTGAAGATGGGCTGGGCCGTGCGCTGCCAGCTCGTCCACGTCACCGCGCAGTCCGCGTTCGACGTGGTGCTGATGCAGCACTGCTACCAGCGAAAAAGCGGCGGGCGTGTGCAATGGCTGGGGGACACCCAGTCGGACGTGATTTCGCAATCGGAATTCGGCGGGCGCCAAAAGATGTTTGGCGATCTACGGGAGGAGAACCTTGGGGAGCCGCCGGCGGGGTCGCCAGCCGAACACCACCAGAAAGGACAGCGGTGAATGGAAAGCGTTCCGGAACAGTTGAGGAAGCACGCACTCTACGCGTGGGTTGGGGAGGATGAATTCGGGTCCGGCCGGATTGGGCTTAAGCAGGGACAGGTACCCGCAGGTATGATCCCGCTGGTCACGATGGATTACGACCAGCACAAGATTGATCGCGCGCCTCTACGCGCGGCCATGGAGGCGCAGGCGCGGACGTATGGAAAGAAGATCCGGCTCGTCAAATTCGTATTCGCGGAGATCGTCCGTGAGACGACTGCAGGCGAGTAGCGGCCCGACGCGAGAGTGGGTCGCGGGCAAGTGCTCCATCAAGGCCTGCCCGATGACTCTCGTCACGTACGTCGGCGCGGGACAGTGGTGGTGCTGGCTCCATGCGCTCGCGGAGGGGCTGGTATGAACTGCCCGCTCTGCAACTACGTCCTTCTCGATGGCGCCGAAACAGCCGCGCGCGTCGTTCCGGATCGGACCGAAACCTGGGGGCCGGCGCACTATTGGTGTCCGCGCTGCCGGCTGCCGTTTGCCAAGGAGCGCGTAGAGAAGCTGGCGGCGGGCGACTGGCCATTCCGTGAGCGCGATCTGGTGCACATCGAGGGCGGCGCCGGCGAGGTGGTGGGCGACGTCCTCCACGCAAGCACGCCCTACGATATGCCGGACCTCGGTCCCGGATCGGCTTCTCACGAGGCGCACGAGTTGATGCACGAATGGCGCATCGATTTCCTCCTGCTGATCCGTCACCGCCACGGCGA
>CAZARO010000209.1:0-7682 GCA_964487165.1 uncultured Solibacteraceae bacterium
CCGCGCCTGGAGCGAACCAACCCTGATCAAGCTCGCCTATGCCTTTGAGCAGGCAACCAAGGCCCGCCAGCCGGCCGAACGCGCCGGGCACGTCTTCGAACGGAAATACCCGGTCGACTACCGGCCGCTTTCCGCCTTGCGCCAGGCGCTGCACAATCTCCGCCCATACCGTCTGCGCGGCTTCCGGCGTGTAATCGGCCACTGCTACGCCGCCGATGCGATTGCGGCGGAAGAACAGCGTGCCGGTATTGAACTCCGGCACCGGTCCGCCGCTGCGCCCCACTACGCTGATTTTGCCGAGATATCCCAACATGGCGACGAGCTGCGGGAACAGCGCGCCGCCCACGCTATCCACGGCCAGGTCGACTCTTTTCGGCGCGATGGCCGCCATTACTTTGGTGCGCAGGTCGCGATCTTCCGGGCTGAAAACCGCGTCCGCGCCCAGTTCCTTCAGCTTCGCTGCTTTGGCATCGCTGCGCGAGAGTCCCACCACGGTGAGGCCCATCGACTTACCCAGCAGCACCGACGCCACCCCCACGCCACCCGATGCCCCGGTGACCAGCAGCACCGAGCCAGCCGCCGGCGGCGCGGCCGGCTCACTCCATTGCGTGAGCGCCTGCCAGGCGGTGAGAAACACCAGCGGTGCGCCCGCCATTTCCTCCACACTCCAACCCGGCGGAATGGGCGCGACGCTGGCCGCCTTGGTCACCACCCTTTCGGCCAGCGTTCCGCGCACGCTCACACCCACATCGCAGCGGAGAATGCCCACCGAATCTCCCACCTTGGGCGACTCGACGCCCGCGCCGGCGGCAACCACCTCGCCTACCGCGTCGCGGCCCAAGATGTGAGGGAACGCGGGCTTGGCCGGATACATTCCGCGGGCGAGAAAAGCGTCGGCCGGATTCAGCGCGGCGTAGCGCACTCGCAGCAGGACCTCGCCCGGTCCCGGCTGCGGGTCCGCGACCTCGGCCAGGCGGAGCTTATCGACACCTTCGTACCCATCCATCAACCATGCGCGCATATTTCCATTGTCGCGCGATTGCTCCCGGTGCCCGATGTGGGGCAGGATGGCATCTTGCGGCGGGTTGGCAACAGTTGGCAACCCGCCCCTCTCCCGCACGGCCCATGCATCGGAAGGCCGATTACCAATCGGCCGCAGGATGCCATCCTGCCCCACTTGTCTAGGCGCGATAATGCCAAGGAGTGTCCCTTCCACTGGCCGCCGCCACCCTCGCCATCTGGCTCTACCTCCTGCTCTTCCGCGGCGGATTCTGGCGCGAATTCGCGCGCCGCCCCGCTCCGCCAATCGCCCCGCCGTCCGCCGCGCCGCGCATCGTCGCCATAGTCCCCGCGCGCGATGAGGCCGATTGCGTGGCGCGCGCCATCGCCTCGCTCGCGGCGCAACGCCCGCCCGGCTATTTCCACATCATCCTGGTGGACGACCATTCGACCGACGGCACCGCCGCCATCGCCGCGGCCGCTGCTCCGCCGGACCTGCTCACCGTAGTGCCGGCCGCTCCTCTGCCCGCCGGCTGGACCGGCAAACTCTGGGCTGTCGCCGAGGGCGTCCGCCATGCCGCGCCCCTTCGGCCCGACTACCTGCTGCTCACCGACGCGGACATCGTCCACCCGCCCGATAACGCCGCCACGCTGGCCGCGCGGGCGCAATCGGAGGATTACGACCTGGTCTCTTACATGGCCACGCTCGCCTGCCAGACTCCGGCCGAGCGCGCCCTGGTGCCGGCATTCGTCTTCTTCTTTTTCCTGCTTTACCCTCCGGCCTGGATTCGCAGCGTGCGGCGCACCGCTGCCGGCGCCGCCGGCGGATGCATATTGATCCGCTACCGCACGCTCGAAAAAATCGGCGGCATCGAAGCTATCCGCGGCGAGCTGATCGACGATTGCGCTCTGGCGCGCGCCGTCAAGCGCGCTGGCGGGCGAGTCTGGCTCGGACTCGGCGATACCACCCACAGTATCCGGCCCTATCGGACCTTCGGCGAAATCGGGCTCATGATTTCGCGCAGCGCCTTCACGCAATTGGATCACTCCACGCTCCTGCTCGCCGGGACGGTCGCCGGGCTGCTGCTGACTTACCTGGCCCCGCCACTGCTGACGCTCTTCGCTCCGCAGCCCGCGGCCGGCATGGCGGCGACGGCGTGGCTGCTGATGTCGATCTGCTATCTGCCGGCCCTCCGTTTCTATGGGCGCGGCTGGTTGGGCGCGCCCTTGCTGCCGCTGGTGGCGCTGTTCTACGCGGGTGCTACGATGCACTCGGCCATCTCTTATTGGGGCGGCGCAGGCGGCCAGTGGAAAGGCCGCGTGCAGGATGGTTAGGGGGGCCATTTTTCGGCGAAAATAATGACCGCTTCCCCGCGGTCGCGGCGGAAAGCACTGCGAATCGCACACGACTTTCAACCGGCCCCTGATACCCGCAAATCGTCGCCAACGTCCGGCCCATGAGTTACGTCTAACTCCTGAGTTGCGTCTACATAGCAAGCTGGAGAGAAAAATGCGCTATTTGGTCCTGATCCTGACGATCCCGCTGGCCTTGTCCGCGCAAGTGAAGAGCGCTGGACGCCCCGGCAATCCGCAGCCGGGCCAGCCAGGGGAAAATCCCGGGCCCCCACCCACCCCGGCCGCGGATCTGGCGACTCTGGAAGGCCAGGTCTTCAACGCCATGGGCGGAACGCCGCTGCGCAAGGCGACCGTCACCATCAATCGCCAGAATGGGGGCCCGTTGGCGGCGGGCGCCAGGAGCAACTACTCGGCCACTACCGACGCCGCCGGCCATTATTCCATCGCCGGAATCGAACCGGGCACGTACCGTGTCAATGCCGAGCACACCGGCTTCCTGGAGATGCAGTACAATGCCCGCCGTCCGGGCGGCCCCGGCACCGCCCTCGACCTGGCCCGCGCGCAGAAAATGACCGGCGCGGATTTCCGCCTCACTCCGCACGGCGTGGTCTCCGGCAAAGTCACCGATGAAGATGGCGACCCGCTGGAAGGCGTCCAGGTGCAGATCATGCGCCTGGCGTACAACCAGGGCAGGAAGCAATTGCAGCAGAACGGCGGCGCGTCCACCAACGATCTGGGCGAGTATCGCTTGTCCGGCATTACTCCGGGCAAGTATTACCTCGCCGCCATCTATCGCGGCCGCCGCGCGATTATGCCCGGGATGGTGGGCGATAATTCGCAGCAGGAAGATTTCGTCACTACGTTCTTTCCCGGCGTTATCGACATCGCGTCCGCCTCCACCATCGAAATGGCGCCCGGCGACCAGATGCAGGGAGTGAATCTGCGCCTGACTAAGACGCGCACCGTGCGGGTCGCGGGGCACGTGGTTGACAATACGGCTCCGCCGCCGCCCGTACCGGATGCCGGCCGCGGCGCCGTTACCAACCTCGTGAACGGGCTGGTGGTGAATGCCGTCATGCCGGTCAACGGCCGCATTCAACTCCGCCTCCAGCCGCGCAGCGCTCTCGGTCCCAACGGCATGAACGTGAATGCGCCGGTGAGAGCGGACGGCAATTTCGAATTTCCCAGCGTGCCGCCGGGCTCGTACTACCTCATCGCCAGCAACAATCAGGGAGGGCGGAATGGGGCGCATGTCACCCGCCAGCCGCTCGACGTGGGCGACAACAACATCGAAGGCGTCAACGTCCTCATCAATCCCGGCGCGGACGTGTCCGGCCACGTGCGCTACGACGGCGACCCTCCGCAGCCGCTGCCCTCGCTGACCGTCCGGCTGACGCCGCGGGAAACGAATCTGGGCGTTCCCATGCCGCAGCCCGCCAAAGTCGGGGACGACGGCAGTTTTCGTTTCGAGGACGTGAGTCTCGATCTGTATAACGTCACCATCAACACACCGCAGAATCTCTACTTGAAATCGATACGCGCCGGAAACAGCGATGTCATGATCTCCGGCCTGGACTTGGGCAACGGCTCGGCCTCCGTGGACATTTTGATGGGCACCAACCCCCCGCAGGTAACCGGCTCGGTGGTCAATGAGGCTACCGCGCAGCCGGCCGCCGCCGTCACCGTGGTGTTGATGCCGCGCGAGAAGGAACGGCAGGAGCTGAGCTACTTCTACTCCAGCACCAACAGCGATCAGTACGGCAACTTCAATTTCTCTCGCGTGACGCCGGGAGATTACGTGGTGTACGCCTGGGAAGACGTGCAATACGGCCAGTGGTTCGACCCCGAATTCATGAAGGCGTACGAGGGCAAAGGCGAAACTCTGACGGCCAAGGAAGCGGTCCCGGTGACCGTCAAGCTGACGATGATTCCGGCGAAGTAGGGGGAGAATGATACTGGAGGGAACTGAAGGATAATGTAGGACAATGAAGGGTAATGAAGGATACCGAATGATGCTGGAGGGTACTGAAGCCGGAATCGCAGAGCTTGCGCCCGCCTGCGTCTTCATTCTGTCTTCACGGACCCGAAGGGGCCGCTTCTGACTTCTGAATTCCATCTCCCGCGGGGAGATCGGGGGCGTTAGCCCTCGCGCATGGTACTCAACGGCCATCTGGGGGAACTCGCGCGGCTGACGGCGGAAATCGAGCAATTCTGCGGCCGGCACGCGCTTCCGGAAGACGTGGAATCCGATCTCGTTCTGGTGCTGGAAGAGCTTTTTGTGAACAGCATCCGGCACGGAGGCTGCGAGGGAATGGAAGGCGCCGCGGAAGTCCAGTTCAGCATGCTGGCCGATGGCGTCGCCCTGG
This sequence comes from uncultured Solibacteraceae bacterium, assembly GCA_964487165.1. Lineage (GTDB taxonomy): Bacteria > Acidobacteriota > Terriglobia > Bryobacterales > Bryobacteraceae > PALSA-129. Next base: position 4,722 of record CAZARO010000209.1, read on the forward strand.
AATATGCCGATCGCGGAACGCCGTTCGACCCCACGCAGGCGCCCGCCGCGGACGTCACCGCGCCGCTCGCGGATCGGCTGAAGGGCGGGTTGGGCATTCATCTAATGCGGCAAATCATGCGCGACTTCGAGTACCATCGATTGGATGGGTGGAATCGCCTTCGCATGCGGCGGCCCATCCCGGCGGAGGGGACATGATCGAAGTGACCGAGGAAATGCGCGGCGCCTGGCTGGTAGTGGGAGTAAAAGGCCGCGCCGATGCGGAAGCCGCCGACCGGTTGGAGACCGCACTGCGTTCGGCGGTGGACCAGCACGCCAAAGTGGCGGCCGATTTGAGCGCACTCGACTACATTTCGAGCGCCGGATTGCGCGCCGTGCTGCAGGCTGCCCGCGCGGCGCAGGTGAAAGACACCGAGTTCGCCGTTTGCGGGATGAGTGCGCCGGTCAAGAAGGTTTTCGATATGAGCGGAATGCATCATCTGCTGACCATTCATGGAGAGTTGCCATGTTGACCATGCTGGAAGAAGTGGTACTGCTGGCCGTGGATGAACAGACCGGCCACTTGCGCTCCACACGCGAATTCGGAACGGCGTACGCGCTGGTGGGAGCGGTGTTTTTCGACCTGGCACTGGCCCGCAAGATCGACACCGACACGGAAGCCATTCACGTCATCGACCGCACGCCCACCGGCAACGCCACACTCGACCTGGTCCTGGCCGGGATGGCCGGCAAGCCGCAACTCACTACCGTGCGCGCCTGGATTGAAGAGATTTTCTTCCGCCGCGACGATCTGGAGGGTCAGGCCCTGGCTTCGCTAATCGAGCAGGGCGTGTTGCGCCACGAGAAGAGCAAGCGGCTGTGGATTATCGACGTGGAGCGCTTCCCGCTGGTGAACAACCGGCCGCAGCGGCACGTGAAAGCGCGACTGGCGCAGGCCATTCTGACCGACGACATCCCCGACACCCGCGATATTATGCTGGTGAGCATCGCCGAGCAGTGCGGGTTGCTGGGGTACGTGTTGAGCGATACGCAGTTGAACAGCCGCCGCGACCGCATCCGGACGCTTTGCAACCTGGAAACCATCAGCCGCAAGGTGAATGACGCCATCGCCGGCCTGGACGCCACGCGCCACCAAAGCATCGGTAAGATAGTATAGGTATGCCTTCCGCCTCCACCTCCGCCCAGGATGCCGCGCCGCCTCGTGGCGTGTTCTATGTTATCGGCGCGCTTAGCGTGCTGGTAGCGGCGTTCCTCATCTGGCTGATCTATTTCAAGGGCAGGGTAGCCGCGCCGGACTGGGTGTCGTACCTGCCCGCCGCCAATGCCGTCTTCAATTCGCTGAGCGCGTTATGTCTGCTATGCGGCTATATATGCATTCGCCGCAAAGACAGGGTCACTCACAAGCGATTCATGCTGGCGGCGACGGTCTTCTCGGCGCTATTCCTGGTAAGTTACATCACTTATCATTCCTTCCATGGCGATACTCTTTTCCCCGGCCGCGGGTGGGTACGCCCGGCTTATTTTGCGCTGCTGATCAGCCATATAGGGCTGTCGATGGTGGCCTTGCCGCTGATCTTCGCGACGCTGTATTTCAGTCTCAGCAGCCAGTTCAAGTTTCACCGCAAGGTGGCCCGCTGGACGTTTCCCATCTGGATGTACGTCTCCGTAACGGGGGTATTGGTATTTCTTGTCTTGCGGGCTTATACCAGCTGACAGCGGCATAGGGAGAGTGGCCACTTTGCCCATGGCTGATAACGGGGTGACAACAATTGCGGGCGCAGGTGTCTTCATTCTGACTTCACGGACCCGTAGGGGCCGGTTCTGACTTCAGTTTCCTTCCAATCTCTCTAGCTCGCTTTACAACCCAAACCAAGGACTGCGTTAATTACTATCTGGATATCCGCCGCGTTGACCACTCCGTCCTTAGTCAGATCGTCGATTGCCGCTGTCAAGCCCAGGGCTTCGTTAATGATGCCCTGAACGTCGGCTACGCTCGGGTTGGCATCCTGAGTGACGTCGCACAGGCTCCCGATCACATGGAAGCTCTGAATGACCGGAGTCGCAGGCGCCCAAGTGTCGTTGCCTGCTTGCGTGGCTTGGATGGAGCAGGTGCCGAAGGATAGCAGCGTAACGGTCGTAGCTGAGAGAGTACACACCAGTGGGGTGGTTGAACTAAAGCTGACTGGAAGACCGGAACTGGCGGTCGCGTTGACAGTAAATGGAGAAGTGCCGAACGAAGGGCTGAACGGTTGGTTGGATAGCGCCCCGAAAGTAATGGTCTGGCTTTCCTTCGTCACCTGGAAACTCTGGTTGACAGGGGTCGCAGCGGTCCAGTCAGTGTTGCCGGCCTGGGTCGCCTGGATGCTGCAGGTGCCCAACGAGGCGAGCGTCACGGTCGAACCCGCTGTCGTGCAGACAGCCGGGGTCGTCGAAGCGAAGCTTACTGCGAGGCCGGAGGAAGCGCTCGCGCTGACCGGGAAGGGCGCCGTGCCCAAGGGCTCGTTCGAAAGCGTGCCGAAAGTGATGGTCTGGGTCCCCGACGTTACCTGGAAGCTCTGGTCTACCGGTGTGGCTGCAGAATAATTGGCGTCGCCTCCCTGAGTTGCCTGAATCGTGCAGGCGCCAAGGGCGACCAGCGTCACCGCGGTGCCCGATACCGTACACACTCCGGGCGTGGTAGAAGCGAAGCTCACCGATAGACCGGAACTCGCGCTCGCGCTGAGCAATGGGGGCGACGAGCCAAAGGTTTGATTGGCGAGCGGCCCAAATGCGATCGTCTGGGAAGCGTTCACCTGAATCGTGATGCTATTGCTGGTGGATCCGAAGCTCCTCCCGTCACCGCCGTAAGTTGCGGTCAGCGTGTGGCTGCCCAGGCTGAGACTGGAGGCGCTGAATGTGTAGGGGCTCCCTGTCTGGCCCGCCGTCCCGAGCACCGTCGCTCCGTCTAAGAACGTCGCCGTAC
>CAZARO010000210.1:0-7666 GCA_964487165.1 uncultured Solibacteraceae bacterium
ACGAGATTGGTCAGTGACTGGAGTTCAGACGTGTGCTCTTCCGATCTCGGCGAAACGCGAGCGTCTCGAGCGACGCCGGGTCCTGATACTGCGCCGGCCAGTGGGGCCAGATCCAGAGATCGGGATTCAGGCGATGCAGGTGCTCGTCGAGCGCGCAATAGGTGGCGAACTTTTCGAGCAGGTCGCCCTCGCGGTCCAGGTATGCCTGGAATTCGCGGGCGCGCTCTGAGCCACTGCGCGACTCGCGCCGAAACTGCACGAAGAGCAATTTGAGGAACCGCAGCTTGAGCGCGCTCACGCGCTCGTACTCAACGTACGGAGACCCGCGCAATGCCGCGATCTCGGCCGCCACTTCGGGCGATCCGCGCAATTGCCGGGCGCGTGGGCAACGCTCGAAATCCTCCATGTTCTCCACGTCGAGATAGAGAAAATTCTGGTAAAACGTGCAGTTCGGCAGATACGGGCTGGTGTTGAACGGCCGCCGGTTGTGGATGGCGTGGAGCGGATTGAGCGCCACGAAGCCGCACTCCAACTGGCCGGCGGCGAAATCCACGACTTGCAGCAGATCGCCGAAATCCCAGCATCCCCAGTTGTTCGCGGAGCGCACTCCGTAGAGGCTGACGGCGATTCCGGCGGTGCGCCCGCCGCGGCCCAGGTGCGGCGAGACCCAGGCGCGGTCGGGCGTCACGATAAAGCGCACCGTGGCCGACGCACCGGCAACCTCCACCGAAATCTCGTGATACCCGAGCGGCAGGCGGACCGGCAGGCGCGCCAGTTTGCGAACGCGCGTGCCGCCGTCCATTTCGATGTGGGCGCTCTGCGGCAGTTCCCAGAGGTTCAACTGAAACTCGCTGGACTGGCCGTCTTCGCGGCGAATTACCAGGCGCGCCCGTTCTCCCAGTTGCTCCACGGGAAGGTTGAGGGGCATCTCCTGCTCGCCCGAATCGCTGCACACCACCGCCGGCGGCGCCATCCGCTGCCATTCGCGGCGCGTGCGCGCGGTCAACGATTGCTCCAATCGCTCGGGGTCGCCGCAAGCGATGCCGAGGGCTTCCAGGATGGCTTGTTTGGCGGCCGTAGTGGTGTTGTGGTAGCGGCCCCAGATGTCCCAGTAGCCCGGCTCGATGCCAGTCTGGGATGCGGCGCGGTCGAGGAGTTGCTCGAATGGGTCGGCTGGCATTGTCGGGAGTGTGAACTTTGATTCTACAGGAGTGCGGTGTAGGGATTCTTGGCACCCCGCCGCGGGCATGCGAGAATGAGTTTATGGAAAACCCCCTGGCAAGCGGTCCGCCCGAGTTGTTCGCGGGCATCGACGATGGCCGCGAAGCGAATGCCGCCGCGGCGGCTTCGGAAGGGATCGTGATGACCTCGCTCGACCGGGCCGTCAATTGGGCACGCAAGAACTCCATCTGGCCCATGTCGTTCGGGTTGGCTTGCTGCGCTATCGAGATGATGTCGATGAGCGCTTCGCGCTTCGATATCGCGCGTTTCGGGGCCGAAGTATTTCGCGGATCGCCGCGGCAAAGCGACCTCATGATTATCGCCGGACGGGTATCGAATAAGATGGCCCCGGTGATCCGCCACCTGTATCAGCAGATGCCCGAGCCCAAGTGGGCCATTTCGATGGGCGCGTGCGCCACCTCCACCGGAGTGTTCCACAACTACGCGCTGACTCCCGTGAACCAGGTGATTCCGATCGACGTTTTCGTGCCGGGATGCCCTCCGCGGCCGGAGCAGTTGATCTACGCGCTCATGCTGCTGCAGGAGAAAATTCAGGGCCAGAGCGGCACCGTAAAACAGGTTCTGAATCTGGCATAAGCCGGCGCCCCGCGGCTTGCCGCTTATGCGAAGAGGAGCCGGCCCCTCGGCTCAGGGATGGGTCGCCCAAGTTCCCGGGCCGTCTCCAACCATTCCGCGATGACTACCTCGACATTGGCCAGGGCCTCCTGGCGTGTTGCCCCATCCGCCGCGCAACCAGCCAACTCCGGCACCTCCGCGATAAACGCGTCGTCCTCGCCACTCCAATACAGAATGATCTCGTACTTCGTCATTGCCCCTCATCCACCAGTTTATATTGAACCAGCACTTTGCGCACCTGCTTGACCTGGTACGCCTTCGCCATAGAACCCCTCGACTGAAGGTTCAGAATCTCATCTACGCCTACTCGAGTGAAGATGTGGTGACTGCCTCTGATCTTTTCACGAAGCCGAGTCGGCGGAGAAGCGCGCGCAAGTCATCGAATCGAATGCCTGCATCTGACGAGCCACGCAAGACTCGCAGCAGAACAGACTCGGCCATACTTCATTATGCGCAGAAGCTCGATCCAAATCCCACGGCTCTCGACAAGCCGCTAAACAGTGGCTAACTTCCCGCAAATCAGGTGATTCCGATCGACGTTTTCGGGCAGCCAGCACACGTCAGTTTGCCGTGGGCTCTTTCTCCGCGCGATCGATTACCAACTCGTCCAGGGCTATCTTCTTCCGTTCCAGCCTGAGCCCCAGCTGTAACTGTACGGCGGCGGCGATGTCTCTAACAGGATCGCCGGGAATGTTCGCCGCGGAGTCCCGCGAGGAACCGCCGCCGGGCGCGTACTCCAATTGGAAATCGTAGGCGCCAGTCAGGCCGGTCTTGTCAGCCACGGGGCTGTTCAACTCGCCCCACAGTACGCGCACCAGGGCGCTCAGCGGCTGCGCAACGGCCGTGAGATGCGCGCTCGGCTCCGCTCCGTCGCGGCCGGCGCTCATCGCAACAAATAACCCCGGCCTGCCGTCGTGCGAACCCTGCGCGACGTTTTCCTTCAGCTTCGATCCCTCTTTGCCGGTTGTCAGCTCGTAGCCCTGGACTTCCTTCGATTCCAGGTGCAGCGCAATGTGGAATCTCGCCGTGACCAGAGATCGCAGCATCCCGTCGAATTGGTCCCGCTGGTTTCGGGCGGTACCTTGGCGACGATGTCGTATCTTTCCGTCCGGAGCCAGGCGGGGCCGGCAATCTGATCGGGGAGCATGTCATACGAGGCCGCCAGAACCCTCGCAAGAGTTACATTCGTCCACGTAGCGAGGCCGGGGTCGGATGTTCCCGGTCCGCCGCTGATGACCGTTCTGCGCTGCTCGCCACCCGGCGGCGCGGGCTTTACGGAAGCGACCTCAAATGCCCGTTGCTCGCTGGTTTGACCGAAGGCTGCGACACACGCGAGAACAAGGAGAACGCCAACGCCAATCGACCGAAACGTCCTCATTGACAGCTATGACGGCAGGCGGAGATGAAGCGTTCAGATCTTCCCTACAAACGCGCACCGGGTTGCCGGTTGCCGAGCGGCGCGCTACGGTAAGACGGAAGGATTGGAGATGCGCATGATTTCGAGAAGAGAATGGCTGAGCGGCGCGGCGGCGGCCGTGGCAGCGAGCGGAGTGTTGCGGGCCGATCCGCTGGGAATGCCGATCGGCGTGCAGACCTGGATCGTGCGGGACGAGATCCAGAAAGATTTCCCGGACACGCTTCGCATGCTGGCGGAGACTGGCTTCCGGGCCATCGAGATGTGCTCGCCGGCCGGCTACGGGTGGACGTCGCTGGCCAACATGAGCGCGGCGCAGATGCGGAAGAGCATCGCGGGCGCGGGACTGCATTGCGAAAGCAGCCACTTTCAGTTCCGGGAACTCAAGCAGAACGCGGACGAGCGGATCGCCTTCGCGAAGGAGCTGGGGCTGACGCAGATGGTGGTATCCACGTTCGCCTTGCCGAACACCGCGACCATGGCGGACTGGATGACTGCGGCCGCCGAGCTGAATACGATCGGCGAGAAGACGCGCAAGGCCGGCATACAGCTGGGCTTCCACAATCACGACTTCGAATTCCGCGAAATCGACGGAGCGCTGGTTTATGACAAGCTGATGGGCGCGCTCAATCCGGACCTGGTCAAAATGCAGTTCCAGGTGGGCGTGATCAGCCTGGGATACAAGGCGGAGACGTTCATGCGCAAGTATCCGGGGCGATTCCTCTCCATGCACCTGGCGGATTATTCGCCCGCGGAAAAGAAGCAGGTGCCGATGGGCCAGGGCGCGGTGAATTGGCCCGAGGTTTTCAGCGCCGCCAAGGCCGCCGGCGTGAAGAATTACTTCGTGGAGATGGATCTGGACCTGATGAAGGCCAGTATTCCGTATCTGCACTCACTCAAGAGTTAAAGCGAAGCCGCACCTCACCAGGCCAGCTCGAAGGCGGTGGTGCGCGGGTCCGCTGCGGCGTGCACGGGTGCCGTTTTTCCAGTCGATCACGATGCCGGCAACTCGGAGCCAGCTAACGTTGGTTTACCAACCTTCTGGTAATGGACACCGCTCCACCGCGTGCCGTACAAGGAGTCATGATATCGTGCCGTGGTGTCCGCGCCGCGCTCCTGGTTTGCCTGTCCGTGTCGGTGTTACCGGCGCAGCGGGTTGTGGTGCGGGGGAGCGTTCCTTTTCAGGCGCGGCCGGAAATCGACCGCGGCGCGGTGGAAGAGAATTTCCCGCTCGGCAACATTACGCTCGTGCTCAGGCCGGCGGCCGCGCAGCAGGCGGCGCTGGAACAACTGCTGGCGGAGCAGCAGGACGAGGCGTCGCCAAACTATCACCGCTGGTTGACGCCGGAAAGCTACGCCGAGCAGTTCGGAGCGAGCGCCGCGGACTTGGAAAGCATCGCCGCCTGGCTGCGGTCCGAGGGGTTCACGGTACGGTATACGGCGCGCGGCCGCGACTTCATCAGCTTCAGCGGCACGGCGGGCCAGGTGCGGACGGCCCTGCATACGGAAATCCACCGCTACCTGGTGGGCGGCGAAACGCACTTCGCGAACGCCGCGGACTTGTCGCTGCCGGCGGCCATCCAGCCCATGGTGGCGGGTATTCGCGGGCTCGACGATTTTCATCCCCACGCGCCGCGCAAGCAGGCCCCGGCGAACTTTACCGACGGTGGCGGGAATAACTACCTGCTGCCGGACGATTACGCGACTATCTACGGTCTCGAGCACTTATATCTCTCCGGTTACTCGGGCGCGGGCCAGAACATAGTCATCGTGGGGCAGAGCGACATCGATCCCACCGATATCGCCAGCTTCCGCAGTTCCTATGGACTTATACCGACTAACATCCAAATGGTACCTGCGGGCACGTATCCGGGCTTTACGACCGACGAAATAGAAGCCGACCTGGATCTGGAATGGGCCGGCGCGGTGGCGCGGCTGGCGAACTTGATTTATGTTTTCAGCGATGACGCGGACTACTCGGCTTTCTTCGCCATCGACAACAACCTGGCGCCGGTGATCAGCGAGAGTTACGGGCTGTGCGAATACCAGGTGGCGTCGAACCGCATGGGGCTGTACAACTACCAGGTGGAGGCGCAGAAAGGCAGCGCGCTGGGCATTACGTGGCTGGCTTCGTCGGGCGATTCGGGCGCGGCCGGCTGCGATTATGGCGTGGCAGTCGCCACCCAGGGACTGGGAGTGAACCTTCCCGCGAGTGTGCCCGAAGTTACCGCGGTGGGCGGCACGGAGTTCAACGAAGGAGCACTTAGTTATTGGAGCGCCACTAACGGGCTCTATGGCGGCTCGGCGATTTCCTATATTCCGGAGACGTCCTGGAACGACACCTTAGTGAGCGGCGGACTGGCGGCGAGCGGCGGCGGAATGAGTTCGGTGTACCCCAAGCCGGCGTGGCAAACCGGCCCCGGCGTTCCGGCCGACGGGGCGCGCGACGTGCCCGACGTCGCGCTGGACGCTTCGAACGGGCACGATCCCTACGTAATCATTTCGGAGGGCGCGCCTCTGCTGGTGGGCGGCACGTCTGCCGCGGCGCCTTCCTTCGCCGGAATCATCGCGGTGCTCAATCAGTACCTGGTACAGAATCAGGTGCAAACGGCGCCCGGACTGGGTAACATCAACCCCAAGCTTTATAGCATGGCGGCGGGAAACGCGCCTGGCGCTTTTCACGATGTTACAAGCGGGAGTAACATCGTTCCGTGCCAGTTAAAGACGCCCAACTGCGCCTCCGGTCAATTCGGATACATGGCGGGCGCGGGTTACGACCTGGTGACGGGCCTGGGCTCGGTGGACGCCTATAACCTGATTACCGCTTGGGCCGGCATTCCGGTCGCGAACACAAGCATGACAGTGACGGCAAGCCCGGCGACGATTTCGTCAGGCGGTTCCACCACGCTGACCGCTACCGTGACGGCGGCCAGCGGCACCCGAACGCCTACGGGGACGGTGGCCTTCACGCTCGCCGGCAACTCTTTGGGCACGGGGACCCTTTCGGGCTCGGGAGGGACGTCGACGGCGACGATCCAGGTTTTCGGCGGGCAGTTACTGGCGGCGAGCAACGCGGTGCAGGCTTATTACTCTGGCAGCCCGATATTCGGCGCCTCATCGGCGGCCACCACGGTGAACCTGGGCGCTCCGGCGACTTCCGCGGTGACCGTCTCGGTGACGCCGAATCCGGTCTATCAGCAGGCGCCCGATGCCAACGGCGCCACGTTCTTTTTCACCGTTCAGTTGCAGGAGACCGCGGGGGTAAGCACTACGTTGACCGCCTTCACTTTCGACGGGATGGGCTTTAGCGGCTCGCTGGCGAGGTTTTTCGGCAGCACCACGCTGCCGGCGCACGGGACGCTCTCTGCCAGTTTGAAGGCCGGTAACATTCCGGTGCCCTCGTCGGTAGCGTTGGTTCTTACTGGCCGCGACGCTAGCGGGGCGGCGTGGAGCCAGCAGATTGTGGTTCCTTTCCTGCCGGCTAGCTCGGGGCAGTGAGGGTGGGGGCCTGAAAAGAATATTCACCACAGAGACGCGGAGAAAACAAAGTCAACACCGGAGGGCACAGAGGTGGCAGAGATCACCGAGGCGCGATCCTCCGGTCAATCAGCGTCTCAGCGGCGTCGCAACTAAGAGATTATTCACCGCTGAGACGCAGAGACGCGGAGAAAACAAAGTCAACACCTGAGGGCGCAGAGGTGGCAGAGGCCACAGAGGCGCGATCCTCCGGGGGATCAGCGTCTCAGCGGCTTCGCAACCAAACACGAGGTGGTTGATCGCTGCGCGATCAAACCGCTTGCTTACCTTACGCGCGGCTCAGTATGCGGTCCCTACAGAGCCGTGACCGTCAGGGAGCGGATGCACAAATATTTATGACGCTCTGTTTAAGAGCATGTTCACCGCTGAGACCCAGAGACACGGAGAAAACAAAGTCAAAAACCGGAGGCCACAGAGGCGCGATCCTCCGGAGGGTAGCGTCTCAGCAGCTTCGCTAGCAGTACAGGTCAGTCCGGCTTTTCTTCCGCCTTTTCTTCCCACTGCGACTCGAGCATGCGCGAGTATTCTCCCGATGCGTAGAGCGCGAAGTGGAACCGGGCGGCGCTGACCTGCGGGTAGGGCTCCATATCCATGTAGCATTGGTACAGGGAATCGGCATAGCGATGATAGTTGCGGAGAAACTCCTCCGCCAGGTCACTGAAGGCCGGCGGCGCGTGGAACATGGTATTCAGGCCGATGGCGCGGCAGAAAATGGAAAGGTAATCCGAGACGCCCCAGCGCGCCAGTTTATCCTTCACTTCGTTCGGCGTGCCGGATGTAAGAAGCGCCGCAAAGGTCTGCATACGCCATTCCCGCTCGCGCAATCAACGGGCCAAGCACCAGGGAACTGGCGCGCAT
>CAZARO010000211.1:0-7662 GCA_964487165.1 uncultured Solibacteraceae bacterium
CTGATCCTGCGCGCCGCCCATGGCGCCCAGGCGCAGGAGCCCGATCTCATCGTAACCTCGGAACTCGCGCTCATGGGATACCTTCCGCGCGATCTGCTGATGAGCCAGGGCTTCGTGCGGCGTGCCGGCGAGAAAATGGCGTGCATGGCGGCGGAACTGCGCGGCGCGGCGCCGTTGCTGGTGGGTGTGGCCACGCTCAATCCCGCTCCCATGGGCCGTCCGCTCTTCAACAGCGCGGTGCTCCTGCGCGATGGCGCGGTGGGCCCGGCGTTTCATAAGATGCTGCTGCCCACTTACGACGTGTTCGACGAAGACCGGTACTTCGAACCGGCCGACCAGCCGCAGATTCTCGATCTGGGCGGCTGCCGGCTGGGGATCAGCATCTGCGAGGACGTCTGGAACGACCGCGATTTCTGGGAGCGCCAGCGCTACCATCGCGACCCCATCGCGGTGCTGGCGCAGGCCGGCGCGCAAGCCATCGTCAACCTTTCGGCATCGCCTTTCACCGTGGGCAAGCAGCTTCTGCGCGAGCGGATGCTCAGCCACATGGCGCGGAAATACCGCCTTCCCGTAGCCATCGTGAACCAGGTGGGCGGCAACGACGACCTGATTTTCGACGGCCACAGCGCCGCCTTCGATGCCGAGGGCCGGATGTTCGCCCGCGCCCGCGGCTTCGCGAGCGACACCATCGTGGTGGACATTGCCAAAAGCACGGGCGTCATCGCCCCGGAAGATTTCGAGCCGGAAGCGGAGGTGTGGTCGGCGCTGGTGCTGGGGGTTCGCGATTACGCCCGCAAGACGCATTTCCGGCAGGTGCTGTTGGGTCTCTCCGGAGGCATCGATTCGGCGCTCACCGCGGCGATTGCCGCCGACGCCATGGGTCCCGAAAATGTGCTCGGAGTGTTGATGCCCTCCACTTACTCGAGCGCCGGCAGTGTGGACGATTCGGTGGAGCTGGCGCGCAATCTGGGGATTCGCACCGTCACGCTGCCCATCGCCGGCATTATGGGCGCGTACGACGGCGTGCTGGCGGATGCGTTCCGCGGACGTGAGCCGGATGTTACCGAGGAAAACATCCAATCGCGCATTCGCGGCGGCCTGCTGATGGCGCTTTCGAATAAGTTCGGCTCGCTGCTGCTGACTACCGGCAATAAGTCGGAGATGGCGGTAGGTTACTGCACTTTATACGGAGATATGAACGGCGGGCTGGCGGTAATCGCGGACCTGCCGAAGATGATGGTTTACCGCGTCTCGCGCTGGCGCAATCGCCGCAAGGCGGACATCCCGGAGGCGACTCTTACTAAGGCGCCGTCGGCTGAATTGCGGCCCGGGCAGACCGATCAGGACAGCCTTCCGCCCTACGAACTGTTGGACCAGATTCTGGAACTGCACGTGGAACAATCGCAATCCGCCGAGGAGATCGCCGCGCGGGGATTCGACGAGGCCACGGTGCGGCGCGTGGTGAAACTGGTGCGCAATGCCGAATTCAAGAGGAAGCAGGCGGCCCCGGTGCTGAAAGTGACGTCGCGCGCGTTCGGCACGGGATGGCGCATGCCTATCGCGCGCGGGGGATAGGGCAGCTGACAGCTTTGCAGAAACAGGCCCCACCAGTTTTCCTCTGTGCCTCTGTTACCTCTGTGATCTCAAGAATTACGGGAAGACGAAGCGCTCGCTCGTGGCCGACGAGCCCATTCTCACGGTTTTCTCCGTGTCTCTGTGTCTCTGTGGTGAAGTGCCCTGCCAACGAGTCTCAGACTCACCTGGTCCGCGCCCTGCAAGCAAGATTCGAAGAACCGCTTGCTGGCGCGCGCGGCTCGGAATGGCGCCTCTGTGTTTGCCGGAGCTTACCGAGCCGCGACCGCGAGGGAGCGGTTTCTTCAAAAGTGGAACGCAATGCCCGCTTGCACGATGGCGTGGTTTCTACCAGCCACCCCTCCCAGTCCGCTCTGCGTGAGGAAATCCCGGGCATCTCCCCGGAGACTCAGCAGACGCGTGAGGCGCAGGTCGATCCCTCCGCCGAACCCCAACGCGGGCGAAGTCTGCCGGCTCCCCGGCACCACCGTGGCTGGCAGGACGATGGTCGACGTGCCGCCGAAGGAAGCCACTCCGAATCCCGCCGCTGCGTAAAACGACACGTGCGATTCGGGCGAGAACTTTAGGCGGACGCCGGGCGTGCAAAGCACATCCGGACCGGAGTTCCCGGCCACCGCCACGCCGCCTGGACCGGCGATCACCGTGCCGCGCACGCGCACCGGTATTACCAGTGGAAGTTCGACGTAGAGATCGGCCGCGCGCTGCAGCACCTGCCATGCATAGTTAATCTGGAAGCTCGGGGTCACAGAACCGGAAGTAGTCACCGTTCCGCCCGTTATGGTGGTTTGGCCTCGTGGTCCCGAAATGCCGCCGAGCAAAGCGAGATCGCTGTTCTGAGCCAGCGCGGCGCATGCGCCGATCATCGAAATCCAAAGCGCCTTCTGGAGGGTTCTTCGCATACCGTCTGCTCGGATGATAGAAGCGTCCGCGCCGCCTGACCACGCAATTCCGATGAGCGGCGGAATTCCCACAATGAGCGGCCCCATCCGGCCAAATCGGTGTCACAGCCGCTCATCGGCGCCGGGAGCCAGTCATCCGGATCTGCTTGGACGGAGCTGGAATCCTAACTATACTGGACTCGCCGTGTGCCGAAGGAGGAGGTCTATAGTCGCGTTGGCGCTGCTCTGCACGCACTCGCTTTGGGCCGACGGCAACTCCTGGAACAAGATCCGCTATGCCGGCGGCACGGTGCCTGCCAAGGTAAATCCTTACGACTGGAACACCACCCTGACGGTGACCCCTGATACGATCGTCCTGATGTTCGCGCATCGCACCACCTTAAAACTGGCGCCGTCTCAGGTCACCGCCCTCAGTTACGGCCAGGAGGCGCATCGCAGGGTGGCCGACATGGTGGCGCTCAGCGTAGTGTTCCTGAACCCTCTGATGCTGTTCGGAATCCTGCATCAAAGCAAGGACCACTTCGTCGGCATCGAATTCCGGACGGCGGATGGAAAGCCGGGCGCGGTCCTGCTGGAGGCGGACAAGAATAACTATCGGGCGATACTCGAAGCCCTCAAGACGGTGACGGGCCTGCCTGTCCGGAACGCGCCATAGCCATGCCGGAATACGATCTGGCTTACGCCGCCACGCTGGTGACCGTCACGTTCTGCGCGCTGATGTTCTCCGTACTGGCGATCTTCTTCTGGCGCGAGAAACGATTGCAACGGGGGTCGGTCTTCGCCCTCTTCACGCTGGTGTGCGCCGCGGCTTTCGTCACCAACCTGCTGCTCACCGTCGCGCCCGGGCCGGCCACCGTCGCGCTCGATCTGGTGAGGGGAATGCTTCCGCCGCTGCTGGTACATCTGGTGTCGCAAGTCAGGAAGTCCAGGGTGCGATCCGGGTTCTACGGGGTGAGCGCGGCGGTGGCGATCGCGCTGGGGCTGGACGATGCGGGCCTGGTTTCCATCCCCTTCGCCGAACTGTTGCCGGCAGTCATGCTGGCAGCTGCCAGCGCTTTGGGGTTGATCCTGCTTTCCGTTCCCGACCGCCGCCAGCGGGCGTGGTATCGCGTGTTGCTCGGCCTTACCGGTGCGGCTGCCGTGGCCGGCATGTTGTATCGCTCCCCGGTGACGGAACTGGCCCCCGACTATCTCCTATTGGGCTTCTTCTGCACCACTCTCTATTACCAGGAACGCCTGGTCTTCTTCGATCTGCTGATCAAGCGCGGCCTGTTTTTCTGCGTCGCCCTGGTCGCGCTCACCGCATTTTTCGTCCTGTCCCACTCTCCGGACGCCCTGGCGGCAGCGCTCCTGGTGACGCCTCTTTGGCTGCTGGCGCCGTGGGCCGACAGGCGCCTGGGGCACATCGTCGACCGTGTTTTCTTGCGCCGCCGTTATTCGCCGGCCGATGCCGAGCGTTTTTTCACGGGCGAACTGCAGGTGGCTTCGGGCGAGGACGATTTGCGCCTGCGTGCCGAGCGTAGTCTGGCCGCCATATTTCAGGCCCACGCCGAAGTGAGGTTCGCTCCCGGAACTCCCGTTCAGGGGGAAGAGCCGCATGCCATGGTGGCCGATTTGCGGCAATCCGGCTGGGCGGCGGTGGACGCGCGCCGTTCCGGGATTCCGTTCATGAGCGACGACCGGCGACTGTTTCACTCGCTGGCTGGGACCCTGGCGGTGGTCCTCGAAAATGTGCGCTTCCGCGAGCAGCAGCACCGCCAGCAGGAGCGGGAGGAACAACTCCGGCTGCTGGCCAGTCGCGCCGAACTCAAAGCGCTGCGGGCGCAGATCAATCCGCATTTCCTTTTCAATGCGCTCAATGCCATTGCCGGCCTGATTCCCTCGCAACCCGAACTGGCGGACCAGACCATCGAATGGCTGGCGCAGGTGTTCCGCTACACGCTGCGAAAATCGGAAAGCGAGTGGGTGCGGCTGGACGAAGAGGTGGAATTTGTGACTGCATACCTGCGCGTGGAACAAGCCAGGTTTGGAGAGCGGCTGGCGATTGCAGTGGCGGTGGATCCGGAAGCGGCGGCCGTTCCGGTGCCGGCCGTGTGTATCCAGCCGCTGGTGGAGAACGCTCTCCGGCATGGTGTATCGTCGCTGGAAGGGCGCGGTGAGGTGCGGCTGGCGGTGGCGGTGGAGGGGGAAATGGTGAAGATCGAGGTTTCCGACAATGGTCCCGGCTTTCCACGCGGATTCACGTTAGCGTCTTCTCCGGGCCATGCCCTGCGCAACATCGCCGAGCGGTTGCGGGGCTACTATGGCGAGATGGGGCAATTGTGCTGGGAGTCTTCGGCCAATTGCACGCGTGTGCGGCTGCAGATTCCGTTCGAGGCCGCGGCGGAAACGGACGGGAAAGGCAAGCGTGATTCGTACCCTGATCGCCGACGATGAAGCGCCGGCACGCGCGCGGCTGCGGCAACTGCTGGCGGCTCATCCCGACATCGAAATTGTGGGAGAGGCCGCGACCGGCATCCAGGCGATGGAGCTTTGCGGACAGATGAAGCCCGGCCTGTTGCTGCTGGATGTACAGATGCCCGGCTGTACCGGCATCGACGTGGCGGCCTGCCTGGCGGCGCCTCGTCCTCACGTGGTGTTTTGCACGGCCTTCGAGGAACACGCCGTCGATGCCTTCGAACTGGCGGCCGTGGACTACCTTTTGAAACCGGTCAGCCGCGCGCGCCTGGCCCAGGCGCTGGAGCGGGTCCGGTCACTGGGCGAAGCGCCGAAAGAGGAGCTGTTGGATGAGGCCGTTCGCCGGCAGCGAAACTCTGTGACGCGATTTCTGGTGAAACACGCCGAGGGATATGTGGTGGTGGAAGAATCGCGGGTGTTGTTTTTCGCTTCGGAAGGCGGCCTGACGCGTTTGATCGGCAACACGGAGCGCTATTGGATGGAGCCCACGCTCAACGAACTGGAGCAGCGGCTGGATCCGGCGCGCTTCTTTCGCGTGTCGCGCGCGGCGCTGATCAATCTGAATGCCGTCGCGGCGCTACATCCGCTGCCGGGCGGGTCGGGCGAGGTGGTGTTGAAGAACGGCCAGAAACTGGAAGTGAGCCGGCGGCGTTTTCGCGATCTGCTCGACGCGCTGGGAGGCGTTTCGTAGCCTCAACTCCCCGAGCGCACTGCCGGGAAGTTCGGGGAGAGCGTCCACCCGCCGAAATAAACGTTGCCGCTGGGGTCGATGGCGATTCCCGACGCGGTATCGGTGCCGCTTCCGCCCAGGTAAGTGGCGTAGAGCAGCGTGTCTCCCGTGGGGCTGAGCTTAAAGAGGAACGCATCGCAGGCGCCGCCGAGAGCGGTCTGGAGGGCGCCGGTAGTAACCGGAAAATCGGTGGAGTAAGTGTAGCCTACAACATATACGGAGCCGCTGGCATCCAGCGCGACGGCGGTTCCCACGTCCACGCCGGACCCGCCCATAAACGTGCTGAAGAGCAGGCCTCCGGAGGAATTTACCTTGGCCACAAAGGCGTCGGTGGAACCGAGCAACTGCGGCTGGACAGCGTCCCACAAGGGAAAATCGTTGGAACTGGTGACCCCCGCCACGTAAGCGTCGCCCTGCGAGTCGAGGGCGATTCCCTGGCCGGTTTCCGGATAAGACGTGGTACACCCGCTGCCACCCAGGTAAGTACTGAACATGAGCGTGTTGCCGTTGGAACTGAGGCGCGCGATGTAGGCGTTGCATTGCCCAGAGATGGTCGCCTGGAAGGCGTTCTCCACGGGAAAATTGCTGGACCAGGTATTGCCAGTGACGTACACCGTACCGCTGGAATCCACCGCGATGGCGCCTCCGTGATCGTTGCCGGCGCCACCCAGGTACGTGCTGAAGAGCAGCGTCTCTCCATTGGAGCTGAGCTTGGCCACGAAGGCGTCCTGCGCGCCATGGTTGGTGGTCTGGAAGCCGGCGGCGGGGAAGTTCAGGGAGGTGGTGTCGCCCGTCACGTAAGAGTTGCCCGAGGCATCCACGGCGATGGCGTTGGCGGTATCGGCGCCGCTTCCGCCCAGGAAAGTGCTGAACAGCAGAATGTCGCCGGTGGGGTTGAGCTTGAACACGAAGGCGTTGCGCGATCCCTCCAGCCTGCTCTGCTCCGCGTAGCGCGTGGGAAAGTTCGGGGATGTAGTGGTGCCGGTGACATAGGCGGCGCCGGCCGAATCCACGGCAATGCCGTAAGCCCGGTCGTCGTCCGACCCGCCCATGTACGTGCAGTATTCCAGGCTGTTCCCCAAGGGACTCAACTTGGCCACGAACGCGGAGACGCTTCCCAGGTTGAAATTCTGCGCCGGCATGGCGGTCGGCAAGGCGTCCGAATCGGTATAGCCGGCGATGTAGGCGGCGCCGGCGCTGTCCACGGCGATGGCGGTGGCGGCGTTGAAATCGTTGGTGCCCACGAGGGTGCTGTAGGTCATGAGCGGGTCAATGATGAGCGGCCGCGCGGTGTCGTAAGCGGCCAAAGAAAATCCTACGGCGCCATCGGCGCGGAGCGCGTAGCGGCCCTGCACCGGCGTCTTTACGCCGTCCCGCTCCTGATAGATATAAGGAGGCGCCTCGCTCAGGCGCTGCTCGCCGACGGCAATCGACAAGGCGCCGCCGGTTTCGACCGTGGGTGCTCCCGTGCCGTCGTAGCGGATGCGGATCCGCGAGGGGTCGGCCCCAGGCGATACCACGAATTCGGACTTCAGCCGAACCCCCTCGCCGCCGTACACCATGTCGATGCCGGGATAGAGGTTGCGGTATCTAACCGCACCGAATGTGGGGATATCGCGACGCCACTGCGGCTGGTCGCCGATCAGGAAATTGACTCGCCCCGATAGCGGAGTGGCGCTTTCCACCCGCACCGCGGAACTGGCTCCCACAAACCGCATGTGAACCCATGCGCCGCGCGCGTGCAGCAGAACTTCGCGGCGCAGAAAATAGGCCGTGAGGCCCGAGCCTTTGGCGATGAAGCGGACCGCTCGCGGAGCCTGGCCCTGGTTGACGACAAAAAACACCGGCATGCCTGCACCTGCCGCCGAGGCGCACCCTGCCCATAAGAAAATGAAGATTGCCCGCAACATGGAGATTCGCAGAACAGTGTAGTGGGCCGATGCGCCGCGGTGTCGCAAGTATTCGGCCGGAGGTGCGGCCTCT
>CAZARO010000212.1:0-7657 GCA_964487165.1 uncultured Solibacteraceae bacterium
AGCGCGATGCCCAGCGCCTCGCCCATCGATTTCCAGATGGCGCGCGCCTTGTCGCCCGCCTCGCCCGCCTGCCCCGCCAGGTCGGCCACGTCTTTGGAAGTCAGGTTTTCGCCCAGGTGCAGCATGTGCGCCATGGCCACAATCGCGGTGGCCGACGCGTGTTTTTCCAGGCAGCCCTGATTGCCGCAGGCGCACGGGTTGCCGTTGGGAACCACGGTAATGTGTCCCAACTCCCCGGCCATGCCGACGAATCCGCGCAGTATTTTTCCACCCGAAATAATGCCGCCGCCAATGCCCGTTCCCAGCGTGAGCAGCACCAGATCGTCGACGTTTTTTCCCGCGCCGATCCAGCTTTCGCCCTGCGCCGCGGCGTTGGCATCGTTCTCCAGAATCACCGGCGTGTTCAGGCGGCGGCTGAGTTCGTCGCGCACCGGGAAGTTTTCAAAGTATGGCAGATTCGGACTGTTGGTGAGGAAGCCTTCTTTAATGCGAATGAAGCCCGGCACGCCGACGCCGATGCCCTTCAGCCCGTCGGCACCGAACTTTTCACGCAGTTTGCCGATGGCCGTCACGATATCATGGAGCACAGCCTCGCGCCCATGCACGAAATCGGTGGCGGCGGCGATCTTGTCCAGCATCTTGCCGGAGCGGTCAATCGCGGCCGCCCGCAAATTGGTACCGCCCAAATCGATTCCGATGGAGTATTCGGTCATTCGACGGGCATGATACCATGCGGCCTATGCGAATATCTCGCCTCCTGCCCTTGTTCGCGGCCGCCGCCCTGTCCGCCCAGACGGCGCGCCATCCCCTCACCCTCGACGATTTGAACCGATTCCGCGACGTGCGCGACCCGCAATGCTCGCCCGACGGCCAGTGGGTGGCGTACACCGTCACCAGCACCGACATCAAAGAGGACAAGCACGACACCGACGTCTGGATGGTCGGCATCGACGGCAAGCACGATCTGCGGCTCACTTCCAGCCCGGAAAACGAGACCGCTCCGCGCTGGAGCCCGGATGGAAAATTCCTGGCGTTCCTCTCGTCGCGGCCGGGCAAGGCCAAGGGCAACCAGGTGTGGCTGCTGGATCGCATGGGCGGCGAGGCCGCGCAGCTCACCGACGTGAAGGGGCGCCTGCAAAGCTACGAATGGTCTCCCGACTCGCGGCGGCTGGCGCTGGTGATCGGCGATCCCGACCCGGAGGCCGACGCCGCCGAAGGCGCCAAGCCCAAACCGCCCAAGCCCATCGTGATCGACCGCTACCATTTCAAGCAGGATGGCGCCGGCTACATCCTCTCCGGCCGCCACAATTACATCTATCTGTTCGATATCGCGAGCAAGAAACTGGAGCGCCTCACCAGCGGCCAGAAGTACGACGAATCCTCGCCCGTCTGGTCGCCGGACGGCGCGCGGATCGCCTTCACCAGCAACCATGCGGCCGACCCCGATCGCGATCCCTTAAGCCAGCTCTACGTGGCCGAAGCGCGCGCCGGCGCGGCCGAAAAGCAGCTCACTCCAATGAGCATGAATGCCGGCCGGGGGCGCGTGGAATGGAGTCCTGACGGTAAGTGGATCGTGTTCCTGGCGGGCGAAGCGGAGAAAAAATTCGCCGCTTACGGTATGGAGCGGCTGGCGCTGGTCGCGAGCGATGGCAGCGCCGCGCCGACGTTGGTGAAAGCTGCGGCCGACCTCGACCGCGGCGTCTCCGCCCCGCGTTTCAGCGCCGACGGCAGTTCGCTTACGTTCCTGGTCACTGACGACCGCAGCGTGTATCCCGCCAGCGTGAGTGTGAGCGGCGGGGCGGTGAAGCGGTCAATGGATCCGCCGGTAGCCTTGAGCAGTCCCACAGCGGCGAAGGGGTGCTCGGCCTTCCTCAGCGGCGGCGATAGCTTGCCCACCGAAGTCTACGCGTGGGAGAACGGCGCGCTTCGAAAGCTCACCCATCAGAACGACGCTTTGATGGGCGAACTGGAGATCGCGCCCACGGAAGAGGTCAGTTTCCCGAGCAAGGATGGCACCGAAGTTCACGCGCTGTTGACCAAACCCGTCGGCTATACGGCCGGCGCCAAGGTTCCCTTCCTGTTGCGAATCCACGGCGGTCCGAACGGGCAGGACGCGCATTCGTTCTCCTCCGAGCGGCAGTTTTTCGCGGCCCACGGATACGCCGTGATGGCGGTGAATTATCGCGGCAGCGCCGGCCGCGGGCAGAAATTCTCGCGGGCCATCGCGGCCGATTGGGGCCACTACGAAGTGGACGACTTGGAGGCGGGCGTGGAGTACGCCATCCGCAGCGGGCTCGCCGATCCCGACAAGCTGGGAGTCGGCGGCTGGAGCTACGGGGCTATCCTCACCGATTATCTGATTGCCGCCGACCCGCGCTTCAAGGCGGCTACCAGCGGCGCCGGCACGGCCTTCACCGTGGCCTTCTACGGCACCGACCAGTACATCACGCAATACGACGAGGAAATCGGTCCGCCGTGGAAGGCCTTCGATACCTACGTCAAAATCTCCTATCCGTTCCTGCATGCCGACCGCATCAAGACGCCGACCCTTTTTCTGGGCGGCGAGCGCGATTTCAACGTTCCGGTGCAGGGCGGCCAGCAGATGTACCAGGCGTTGCGGAGCCTGGGCGTCGACACCCAGCTCATTATTTACCCCAATGAGACGCATGGCATCCAGCGACCCAGCTACCAGCGGGATCGCATGGAACGCTACCTGGCCTGGTACGACAAGTATCTGAAGAAATCGGCGAGCCCTTCGACCGGAGCAGGCGCGGAGGCGCGCTGATGGGGCGCCCCACGCGGCGATCGTTGCTGCGGGCGGCTCCCGCGCAGTATGCCGACATTCCCAGGTAGCCTCGCCAGCAGCGATCGAGCGAATCTACGAGGCGGGCGGCGCCAGGGCGGAAATCGAGCCGGCGACGTTCCCGTACCCGCAGGGTCTCAGCGCACTTCCAGGCGGATTGGCCGCGGCGGGCCCTTGCGGGGAACGCTCACTTCCACCCACAATTCCTTATCGGCGGGACGGTGCGACGGATCGGCCGCATGCTCGGGAAGGAAGAAGGCAACCGGCTCCATGAGGCTCCACTTGTCGCCGGTGCGCACGATGAAGACGTGGCCGCTCGCGCCATAAGGAGCATCGTCACGGTCCACGAACAGGCGGCCGTCGCGAATGGCGAGACGCCCGGGGTGCGGGTATGACTGTGACGGCCACGGCGCGGTCTCCACTTCCAGCCGGATGGAGAGATAACGGCCGCGCAGCGGCAGGTTCGGGTCGACCGGCGCGGCTTTCGCCCAGACGCGAGGCAGACGCTCGCGGTCCAGGGCGTACTTGCCGAACACGGAGAGCGTAAGCAGGCACTGCACGACGGCGACAGCTATTCCACGATACACGGGTTTCATGCGACCTCCTCTACATTGTTGATGCGCGCCAGCAAACCGCGGCGGGTTCGCTCCAGCAACCAGCCTCCGCCCAAAAACAGCAGCCCCATCAGCATGAGGCTGGCGGAGCGGCCCACCTTGTCCATGACGTCGGAGAAATAGAAGCACAGCACGGTGAGGGCGAATCCGGCGATGGCTAGATTGATGCGTTCCGGCCGCGATTCGCAAATTCCCCACCACGCCAAACCGATCGCGCCGGCGGCGCAGCAAATGTATACCAGGGCATGGCCGCCGGTGGCGGCATTACTCATCGCCAAAAGCGCGGTCCACGCCACGGCGCCGACGTTCCACAACACTTCGCGGCGGCGCAGCAGAGCAGCGGCGGCCAGAGGCGCGAGAAGCGCAACGGCCCAACCGATCCACGTGATCGAAGCGTCGGGAACTCTGTTCCATCGGCTCACGGCAAGATAGAGAGCGGAGGGCAGCAAGGCGATGCCGCCCATCCACATGAGCGCCTTCCGCAGCGCGGAATCGGCGGCGGAACGGCGCGCGCTCAAGTAAGTCAGGCTGAGGGCGCAAATTCCGGCAGCCACCGGCAAGGCGTAGTAACTGCCGTTATCGTTGACCCAGGCGGACCACTCCGACGCAAGCCACGTCGGGAGCAGGATGGCGGTGAGCGCCGCCTGCGGCCATTGGCGAAGCAGCACCCAGGCGAGCGCGGCCCCCATCGCCCAAAGCATGACAGCCGAGGGCCAATGTTCCGCGAGATTATAGATTTGCCCGACGAGCGCGATAGCCGCCCCCAGCGTCGCGGTGCCGACGGCGTGCAGCGCCACCGACAAGCCTTCGAAGCGCTGCGCTGCCGCCGCGCCTCCGGCGTGAAACACGGCGACCATGAGGACAACCAGCTCCATGCGGGCGTTGGGCGATATCTGGTCCCAGTGCGCGGAGACGAATAGCAGGGCTCCGGCGGCTACCAGAATCGCGCCGAATGCGAGCGCGAGGAGCGTGGGCCAGCGCAGGCCGTGGGAGCGTGACTGGCCGCGCTCCCAATCGCGGATGCGGATGGCGAGTTCGGGGCCGAGAAGACCGGCTTCGGCCCATTGTTGCAGGTGAACGTCCCATTCTTTGGACATGTGTGATTTTGACTCCCGCCGGGGAGCTGCACTTGGCTGGCCGCGGCAGGCGTGGCTCGTTTTCAATGGGTTAGCGCTGATGGATAGACGTGCGCCCTACAAGAAATGAACGGACGCATACATCAAATGTACATTTTTCTCCGCCGCGTATCAGATGATTTTCGCGAAGTCGGTCGCGCCGCTGAAGAAGGAATTGACGCGGCCGGGCGTGCGGCAGCGGTAGAGTAGTCCGCGGGGCTATACTTATATACGTATAGTGGTATGATGGATAGCGAATCGAAGCCGATAAAGCCTGTCAGATGGATAGGCTCGTCAAGAAGGGATCTCAAAGCGTTTCCTAAGAGTGTGCAACGGGAAGTCGGTCAGGCTCTTTATGCGGCTCAGCTTGGCGAGGAGTACCCGTCCGCAAAGCCGCTCAAGGGCTTTGGCGGCCGGTCCGTGCTTGAGATCGTGGCGGCGGATGTCGAAGCTACGTACCGCGCCGTGTATACGGTGAGGTTCGGGGACTCGATTTATGTGCTTCATGCGTTTCAGAAGAAGTCGAAGAAGGGAATCGCCACGCCAAGAACGGAAATTGAGTTGGTGCGGCGGCGGCTCGCGGCCGCCGAACGGGCGTACAGAGAAAGGCAGAACTAACCGTGAAAAAAAAGGACTCCTTCGGCGTTGAAGATAGCAGCGGGAACGTCTTCGCGGATCTTGGTTTTGCAAACCCCGAACAAGAACTGCTCAAGGCCCGTCTCACGCTCGAAATCTACCGCACCATCAAACGGCGCGGGCTGACGCAGGTCAAGGCCGGCGAAATCCTGGGCGTCAAACAGCCTCATGTCTCCAATCTTATGCGCGGCCGTTCTGGCAGCTTTTCCGTTGGCCGATTAATGGAATTCCTTACCGCGCTCGGGCAGGACGTGGAAATCACCGTGCGGCCCACCCGTAAGCAACACGGCGAGATGTCCGTTACTCTTGGATGATTGGCGATCAGCGCTAACACAGTCCGCATGGATTGGTCAGGGTGTCCCTTGGTCGAGGTGATTGCCGGCAAGGTTAGCGGCGCACCGCTGCTCAAGAACACACGCTTGCCAGTCGAGGCAATCACTGGAAATTACGATGCTTTCCGCGCTCAGGGAATGTCGCCAGATGCCGAGATCGCCGAAACACTCGATTGCTACCCGGAAGTCGGGCTCGACACGATCAAGGCCCTTCTCGAGTATCGCGCCGCCCACGAACTTCAGGCGTAGCTTTGAAGGTTTGCTCGATGAAGACGTACCGCACAAACTTATGCGGTCGTTGCCCCGGCATGAAATTCACACGGTAGCCAGCATGCGATGAGGCGGCATCAAGAACGGTGCGTTGCTGACGCTCATGGAACGGGAACGCTTTCGATGTTTTCGTTACCGATAGGAGCATGCAGAGGCAGCAGCGGCTCGCAGGCCGCCCATTTGCTGTGCTGATTTTGTCCGCGGTCAACTGGCCCGTATTCAGACCCCATGTTGACAAGATTGCTGCAGCCTTGGATGACGCTCGGCCCGGCACCGTGAGCACGATCGACTCCAGGGAACAACGCCCGCCTACAGCGTCGCCAGCAATTTCGCGATCAGCGCCGTGCGATCGACGATGCGATCCACCAGAATGCTTTCGTTGGCGGCGTGCGCGCCTTCGCCGACACCGCCCAGGCCGTCGAGCGTCGGAATTCCGATCGCCGCCGTGAAATTGCCGTCCGAGCCGCCGCCGGTGAGCGATTCCTCCACGGTGACGCCCAGTTCGCGCGCCAGCTTTCGCGCCGTTTGGAACAGCTCCACGATGCCCGCCGACCGCTCCATGGGCGGGCGATTCAGTCCGCCGCTCACCTCTATGGAGCAGCGCAAATCGAAAGGACGCAAGGAGCGGAACTTCTTCTCCAGCGGGCCGGCGTCCTTCAATTTCAGGATGCGGATGTCCACCTCGGCGCGCGCTTCCGCGGCCACCACGTTGGAGCGCGTGCCGCCCGCGATGGTCCCGGGGTTCACGGTGATCCCGTGTGCCAGGTCGGTGAACGCGGCGATGTGGTCGAGCTGCCGCGCCAGTTCCAGAATGGCGCTGGCTCCGGCGGCGAAATCGACGCCCGCGTGCGATGCCTTCCCGCGCACCGTCACGGTGAATGCCCCCACGCCCTTGCGCGCCGTTTTCAGCTTGCCGTCGAGGCCAGTGCCGGGCTCCAACACCAGCACCGCTTTGCTGGCGGCGGCATTCTTCTCGGTCAGCGGACGCGAGCTCTCGCTGCCCACTTCCTCATCGGAATTCAGTTGTAGCACTACTTTCGAGGGCGCGGGAATTTCCAATTCGCGCAGGGCGCGGACGGCGAAAATGAAGAATGCGATGCCGGCCTTCATGTCGAGCACGCCGGGGCCCCAAAGGCGTCCTTCGGCCTCGCGAAACGGCATCGAGCGCAGCGTGCCCAGCGGCCAAACGGTGTCGGAATGGCCCAGCGCCAGAACTTGCCCGTTCTTTTTCCGGCCCGGCAACTGCATCTCGCACTCCAGGTGCTGCCCGAATACCCCGCCCGCGTGGGTCTTCACGCGCGCTATGGGCGCGACCATGTCGGACACCAGCTCCACGAAGCGATTCACCGCCGCCGGATCGTCGCTGGGTGATTCGCACTCTACGAATTGGCCGATCAGCGCCGCGATGGAGCGCTCCTGCGCCGAGAAGTAAGTGAGCAGGGAATCCACGGATATTAGTGGGGCCGATCTTCCAGGCCGTCGAGGCGCTCTTCGTGGATGACGATGTTAGCAAGGCGGTTCATGGTCTCCATGAGCTGCGTCATGCGCTCTTCGGTCTTGGCAAAGCGCTCTTCGTAACGCCGCTCGCTGTCCAGGTGCAAGCTGGTGAGGAGTTCGACGCTCTGGGCAATCGCGTCGGTGCGTTCGGCAAGCTTCTCCAACCGCTCGTCGATGGTCATGGTGCTTCCATGATACGCCACGAGCCAGGCACTTCGCCGATTCGCGATACAATACGGCTTCCATGACGGTTTTGGACATCAATGAAATCAGGGGTATTCTGCCCCATCGCTACCCCTTCCTGCTGGTCGACCGCATCGTCGAACTGGAGGCCGACCGCGTGGTCGGAATCAAGAACGTGACTGCCAATGAGCCGTTCTTCCAGGGCCA
>CAZARO010000213.1:0-7596 GCA_964487165.1 uncultured Solibacteraceae bacterium
CATCCCGACACCCACGCCATGCTGGTGGAGCTCGCCGGCATCACGCAATACGGCACCGACGCGGCGGCCGACCTGGTGACCAATCCCGACCTGATGACCGAAGCGCTGCGCGGCGCTCCGCCCGACTGGCAGAAGAAGAACCTGCAACTCGTCCTGCACGTGAAAGTGATCTCCGGCACGCCCAGCTCGCCCAAAGTCGTCAAGCAATATTTTTGGTAGGGCAGTGTTAGTGTGAGCCTTGAAACGAGTCCACGTTCGACTTATCCACCACCGTCGCTCCGGTATCGATGAACACCGGCACGGATGAGCGGTTGCCCTCCACCGAAACGGGCTTATTATGATGCAGGTCGTCAATGGCGCGCACGCCATAATACGCCATGGTGTACGGTTTCTGCGCGATGGTGGCGCGAATCATCCCCTTGCGGATCCAACTGATGGTGCCGTCGATGGTGTCCATGGCGACAATCGTTTTGCCGCGGACGTTGCCGCGGTCCAGCGCATCGGCAATTTCCGCGCAGGACTGCGACTCCAGGCAGACGAAGGCATCGGGGACGGTCTTCTTATCGACGAATTCCCGCGTCGTATCGAAGGCCTTCACGGGTTCGCCATGGATATCGAACACCTGCAGGATTTTAATTCCCGGTTGCCGTGCGAAGGCCCGTTTGTACCCTTCCAATCGTTCGTCCTGATTGGCCTGCGCCGGCAGAGCGTACACCACCACCGTACCTTTGCCGTTCAATTCCTTGGCCACGATATCCCCACCCATCTGGCCGGCCTGATAGTTGTTGGTGCCGATGAAGAACTGGCGCTTGCTCTTAGGTGAATCGGCGTCAATGGTGATCACCGGGATGCCGGCCGACACGGCGGCGTCGATGGCTTCGCGCATCAAATCGGGATCGGCCGCCGAAACCAGAAATCCAGCGGGCGGGAGATTCTGGTGGACCGCTCTGAGCAAAGCGTCCTTTTCCGCCTGCGGATCGTAGGTGTCCGGCCCGATGGTCTCGGCACGAACGCCGAGATCTTTGGCCGCGGCTTCGAGCCCGGCGGACGCTTCCACCCAGTAAGGGATCTTGGTGTTGGCCGTCACCATGTAATAAACCTCTGTGGCATCGTGGCGCGACTTCCCGCCGCACGCGCATTGGGACAGAATGGCCACCGCGGCAATGGCGAGCCATCCGATTCTTGCAATAGGCATGGTGGTAAAAGTATACCCCCCACCGCGGCCGAGAGGAAGATGGGGGCAGCCAGCCTTTTACTTAGCCGGAATCTCCACCAGCGCCAGCTTCTTTTCCGCCGCCGTGCGATTCAACCCGGTAAGGTCGTGGCTCAGTATCCCGTCCCATGCCACCAACTGCTCCTGCAGCTTCGCGCTCAGATCGGCGAAAGCTGCTGCTGCCCGCCGGTCGGCGCGGCGTCGGTGGAATCCACGCTCCAATTCAAATAAATGAGCTGCTCGTCGATCATGGTGGGATACCGCAGATCGCCTTCCGTGCTTTTCATCTTGGACTGGATGATCTTGTCTTCCACCGCTGTGATTTTCTTGAGCAGCTCATCGGACAGCGGCTTCACCGCCTGCCAGCCCGATGCGTTCTTGTAGCGCTGCTCCAAAGCTCTCAACTGTTCGCGCAAGTCGCGAATCCCATTGACGGCGTTGTGCAGCGCCGTGAGCCGCCGCGCGATCTGGCTCTCCAGGTCGAACTGCTTCTCCAGGTCGGCGCGCGAAATTTCGATGCGCGGGTCCTGGCGCACTTCGGGCGGCACGGTCTGGCTCTGGCCGGCGGCGGTGAGGCGTGCCTGGTAGTTGCCGGGCAGCGCCATGGGGCCCTTGGGCGGGATATCGGTCTCGTAGAAATTGCCGGGCACCTTCACCGGGTCCTCATAGCGCAGGTTCCAGGCGAAGCGGTTCAGGCCCTCCTCCACGGGCAGGGTTTCGCTGAGGTGCTGCACGTCGGGCCATTCGGCCGGTCCGCTATCCGCTTCTTTCTTGGCGCTGGAATAAGTCTTCACCACGCCGCCTTGCGCGTCCAGAATTTCCAGCTTCACTTCTTCTTTGGGCGCGGTCTTGAAGTAGTAGTAAACTGTCGCGCCGGCCGCGGAGGATTCTCGCCTGCGGGCACGCGGCGATCCACCGAATCCGGCATGCGGAGCCGATACGCCGGGCGCGGCGGATCCCGAGCGACTATGACATAGTGGCATAACAGTCATATCAGATGCGCTTCAGCTTCGATCCTCGTAAGAGCCGGCGCCTCAGGGCGAATCCCCGCCGCGGTATCGGGTTTGAAGAAGCGCGTGACTTGTTCTCCCAGCCTCACTGGCTTGACCGGCGATCTGACGTTCCGGAGCAGTTTCTGGCTATCGGCTGGGTAGGTGACCGGATCGACCGCTCCTTTGCGGTCGCGGCTCGGTAGCCTCTGGCAAACACAGAGGCGCCATTCCGAGCTGCGCGCGCCAAATTGCAAGCAAGCGGTTCTTGGAATTTTTGCAGCTCCCTCTTCTGTCATCTTTGAAGTCAGGGAAGACCAAGAGTGCGAGGTTTTGCACCTGGTGACTTTGTGGAAGTCGACGAAGGAGGAGATCCGACTGGATGAAGAAAACTCGTAAATCCACCAAGCCGGCTTCGGCCGACGCTATTGCGAGGTTGGCGGATCAAGGCAAAGACGTTTCCCATTTCTTTAAGGGCCAAGGCCGCATGGTTCAGCCGATTCAGCGGGTAAACCTGGATCTCACCGCGAATATGCTGGAGGAACTGGATAGGGCTGCTCGCGACCTGAACGTCAGCCGGCAGGCGGTCATCAAGACGCTCGTCCGTCAAGCGCTGGATCAACACTACCTGGCACAGCACGCAAGGCGTCCTCAGCCGGCGTCCTGAGCACGCCTCGCCAAAGGCGCCGGAATCGTAGCTCCGAACCTTACTTCGCTTCCTTGATCTCAGCCAGTGCGGCGAGAAACTGCTGCACCTCCGGCGCGTCCTGTTGTTGAGCACGCGCGTAGGCCTCCATCTCGGCGAGTTCCGCCTTGCAGCCGCAGTTCTTCGCAATCCAACGGATGCCTTCGATCCCCCCGGAGAATTCCATGCCGACGAAGGACTGCGGTTCCTTAGTCGGACTAGCCTGGCGTTGGAGCACTGCCTGGTGCAAGTAGCCGCGGGCGCCGGCACAGAACTGCGGTGTGGGCTGGAGATCGAGGTCGGGGAGGACGCGAAGAATGTCGGACCCTTGCGTTTCGAGCATCATGACCGCATCGGCCTGCCGGTTGGGGAGTTTGTGAATGAAATCCAGTACCTCTTTCAGCGCGGGATTATCCGGCTGGATCAAATTAATCAGCTCGTATAACTTGGTTTCGTCGTCCGATTGGCGCAGCTTATCCAGAACGTCATCGCGGTACCGCTGGCGTTCCCTAGCCTTGAAACGGTCCAGTTCGGGGCCGGGCTTGTCTTCTACGGAGCCGGAGCCGGAATCAGGCAACAAGGCAATCGCTGCCGGCACCACCGTTAGCGACAACACCATTACCACCGCCCACATGACGAATGCGGCATTCGTCAACGGAATCGTCTGGACCGGCGGGTAGAAGGCGTAGAGTACATAGCCGGCGATCAGCAGTGGTACCACCGCGGGGATGGCCGCGGGCCAGTAGCGCTGCGGATTGAAGAGGGCTGCGATGGCTGCCAGCGCGGCCGCGCAAGAGACCGGATGGAGGAACCAGGCCAGCACTCCGGCCTCGACGGGCACCACTTCCTTGGAACTCGCGATGAGAAGCAGCGCTGCCAGAAAGATCCATACCAGAAGCGCGAAGCCTCCCGAGTATGCCTGCGAAATCATGCGATCGGTTTCGCGGCCGGGGACCGGGGCCTTGCCAATCCACGTGGCCATGGTACCGACCATGCATAGCCAGCACACGGCGAGTAGAACCAGGAATGTAGGTACCGAGGCGCCCATGGTTTTCGCGGGTTCGGAAAGCGGCGTCATTGACTTTTCTTCTCCCGCAGGGTGGCGAGCGCGGCCAGGGCGGCTCTGCGATCCGGCGAATCCAGATGCGAGCGGACCGACGCCTCCAGCGCGGCGATCCCATCGTCGCAATTGCAGCCATGCGCCTGCAGCCAGCGAATGCCGTCGAGAGAGTTCTCGGCGCCGCCTCCTGCGCGGTACTCCCGGGGATCCTGCTTGGGCCGCACGCGCGAGGACTTGGCGCTATTCAGCATGAAGGTGCGCGCTGCCTGGCAGAGTTCCGGCGTGGCCTGCAGATCGAGGGCGGGAATCAGCGTCATCGCTTTCGATACGCCATTGGTGAGTAGGAATTCGATGTCGGATTGCCGGCGCTCGATGTGGCGCAGAGCTTCGAATGCTTCCGCGGTGACGCCGCCTTCCTCGTCGAGCAGGGGATACCAGTCGGTGAGCGGCATCTCCGGTGTCATGGTCTTGAGCTTTTCGAGGTTCCCGGCGCGATTGCGCTGCCCCTCGCGCACTTTCCATTGGTCGCGTGCCTTCGCTCTTTCGATACCGGCCGCATGGCCGCTGACTAATTGCCGGTACCAGGCAGGCAATGGGGTCACGGCCAGAATCAGCACCACGCCCCAGACTGCGCGGCTGCCGGCCGGCGCGGAGAAGAAGGATCGCCAGGATGGATGGTAGAGGGCGAAAACATAGAGGACGAGAATGGGCGGAAGCAAGGCGGGGATGATGGCGGGCCATGCCCGGCGGCCGTCCTGGAGCAGGAAAAATGCCGCCGCCACGGCTGCCGCCGAAAGAAGGTAAAAGAATGTAGCCGGCAGATTGGCCGCGGAGGGCATGCGGTCTTCGACGCCTGCTTTGAGCAGCAACCCGCCCAGCCAAAGCCAGGCAAATCCGGCGAGTACCATCGCTGCCAGCCAAGCCATGCCCTGGCCCAGGACGGCATCTCCGTGGACTTGCTGCCCGGCCACGTTCGATAAGATCGCGGTTTGCAGCACCCAGCACAGAAGGGCCAGCACCAGCAGGGTGACACCGCCCGAGCCTAGATTGGTCATGGTTGTCGACAAGGCACTTGGTCCGGTCCACAACAATAGCACCGTTTTGGGGAATTTGCGGGCTCGGTCGCGAAGCCGCGGCTTACCGAGCCGCGGCCGAAGGGAGCGGCGGCGTCAACCTAGAGTAAAAGTAACTACAATCTGAGTCTCTACTTTAAACGGCTTGCCGTTCAAGTAAGTGGGACGGTAAGTCCATTGCTTCACCGCATTCATGGCAGCTTCGATCAACAGGGGAGGGCCGCTCATTACTTTCAGATTCTCGATGTGCCCGTCCACGCCGATGACGGCGTCCAACTTGACGGCGCCGCTAATCCGCGCGGTTTTGGCCAGAGCCGGGTAGACCGGAGGCGGGGCGCTGATCGCCAGCGCTGCCTGCACCTGGCCGCCTACACGGAGAATCGCCGGGGCCGCGGGCGCCTGCACCGCAGCCGCTTCGGCCGGTGGCGGGGGAGGCGGAGGTGGAGGAGCTACCGAAGGCACTCCGCCCAGAATACCGCCCAGCACGCCGCCAACCTGCCCGCCTGGCACCCCGCCCGGCACACCGTCGACTGTCGAGGCCGCTGCGGGCACCTGTGGCAGATCCGAGATCACCGCCACCGTTTTGGGCACCACGTGCGGCTCATAGACTGCGCTCATATTGAATCGGCGCGGCTCCACTCGCACTGCGCGCGGCGCCGGTGCGGCTGCCGGCGGAGGCGGCGGAGGAGGTGGCGGGGCCGGTGCGATCAGCACGCTGGTCAGGTCCGCTAGAGGCAATTGTTGCACCGACAAAAGGGGAATCGCGATCAGGGCCCCCAGCATCACCGACTGCCCTGCGAACGCCAACACTACCGTCCACCTCCGCCGGCCTTTCGGCTCGGAAAGAATCATCTGCTCAAACATGGGTGTCCCCTCCATGAAACGGAACTCAGGCAGACCGGCGCGGACAGATTCCCAGATCCGCCGTGCCGGTTGCGACAGCAAGCTTCACCTATATAGACGCGTGGAGGGCCGTCCGGGATACGCCGTTTCAGTAACGTCGCAGACAACCCATGCAGAAAACCTCCAGCTGCCCGTGGTACAACGGGTAAGTTGGCGCAGGCAAGATACTTCCATGAGACCACGCAAAGCTTACTCTTTCGACGATGTCATGCTCGTTCCCCGCTACAGCCGGATGAAGTCCCGCGCGGATGCCGACCTTTCCACCTCGGTTGCGGGAGTCCCGCTGCGCATTCCCATCATTGCGGCCAACATGTCTTCGGTGTGCGAAGACACCATGGGAATCGCCATGGGCGAAATGGGCGGACTGGGGATCATCCACCGCATGTGCTCGGTGGAGCGGCAACTGACTATGGTGAAGGCGGTTCACGAGACCGGCTGCCAGGTGGGCTTCTCCATCGGGGTGGGGCCGGATTGGCGCGACCGCATGGAGGCTTGCCGGCAGTTCGCCGCCATCGTCTGCCTCGATGTCGCCCACGGCCATCACCTCCGCGTCTCCGAGTTACTCAACGAGTACTTTCGAAGCTATGGCGACTACCCCATCATCATTGGCCAGATCGCCACCGCGGAAGCCGCCGGTATGTTCATCGAAGGGATTCCGGAAAAGTATCACCGCAGCGTGGCCTTCAAAGCTTCCATCGGCGGTGGCAGTCTGTGTACCACCCGCATCATGACCGGGTACGGCATCCCCACCCTGCAAGCCATCGCGGATATCGCCGAAGCCCACGGCCACGCCATTTCGATCATCGGCGATGGCGGTATCAAGAACTCGGGCGACATCGTAAAGTCGCTCGCCGCGGGCGCCGACGCGGTGATGCTGGGCAGCCTGCTGGCCGGCACCGACGAAGCACCCGGCAACATCATCAAGGCGAAGGACCTTCTCTACAAGGTCTATCGCGGCTCGGCCTCCTTCGGCGACAAGGCCCTCCGCGGCGAAGAGACCCGCAACGTAGAGGGCGAGGAAGCGCTGGTGCCCTACAAAGGTTCGGTCACGCGCGTGGTCTCCGGTCTGCTGGACGGCGTCCGCTCAGGCTTCTCCTACGGCGGCGCCGCCAGCATCCACGAACTGCAAGCGCATGCCGAGTTCGTGGAGATTACGGCTCACGGGTTCGCCGAAAGCCTGGCGCACGGGAAGTAGCGTGGGACCGTGCAGCGTCAACTCTGTGGGGCAGCCAATCCTGGCTGCAGGACGGCTTTCAGCCGGCCTCTCTGTCACGAGTCGGACTTTTTCGGGCCTTGCTGCACGATGCCTGCGAGACACGAAGCCGGAGAAAATACTTGCGAACTCGTGAGTGGTCTGTTTAGATTCAGCGGCGGTCTGAAAGGCCGCCTGCAGGCACCATTGCCTGCCCCACCCCAGCCCTATCCCAGCCCCGCGCGCTTCCATAATTCATCCACCCGCCGCTTCACCTCCGGCGCCATTTCGATCACTCCCGGCCAGGGCCGCGTGAAGCCTTCGCCGGGCCATTTCCGCGTCGCGTCGATCCCCATTTTCGATCCGTAATTCGCCATCCGGCTGGAGTGATCCAGCGAGTCCACCGGCCCCATCGTGAATTGAATGTCGCGCTCGGGGTCGATATTGTTGAGCGCCTTCCAGGCCACTTCGCGCACGTTCT
>CAZARO010000214.1:0-7591 GCA_964487165.1 uncultured Solibacteraceae bacterium
CCAGCCTGACGCTCGAAATCAAAGCTGCGGGCGGCGAGAAAAATTTCGAGGCCGCGCAGGACGAAGCGCGCGTTATCATGCGCACGCGCCGGCACGATCCGCCCGGCAAGGACGACACCTTCTTCATAGGCACGTCGCAAAGTTACATCGCGCTGTGGCAGAGCATCAGCGGATCGTTCTTCGCGGTGTTCGTGATGGTGAGTTCCATCTCCGCGGTGGTGGGTGGAATCGTCATCATGAACGTGATGCTGGTGAGCGTCACGCAGCGGACCCGCGAGATCGGCGTGCGCCGCGCGGTGGGCGCCACCAAGTCCGATATTCTGCGCCAGTTTCTCGCCGAGAGCCTGTTGCAGTGCCTGATCGGCGGGGCCATCGGCATCGCCATCGGCTTCGGATGCGCGCTGGCGTTGCGCGATTTGACCTCGTTCCCGGCCTCGGTGAAGACCTGGGTCGCCGTGCTCGGCCTGGTAATCAGTTCCACCATCGGGTTGTTCTTCGGCATCTATCCCGCGCAGAAGGCCGCCAATCTCGACCCCGTGAACGCACTCAGAACGGAGAACGGATGACGCGCCACGAGGTGTTCGAAAATCTGACGGTGGCCCTCGCTACGCTGCGCGCGCGCAAGGTACGTTCGGCCCTGACCATCCTGGGAATCGTGATCGGCGTTACCACGGTGATCGCGGTGGCCTCCATCATCGATGGGCTGAATGGCGAGATCAAGGAGCGCGTGGAGCGGCTGGGGTCGAACACACTCTTCATCACCCGCTTTCCGGCCATGCAGAACACCCAGCGGCTGCCTGCGAAGATCCGCGTAAGGAAATATCTGCAGGAGGACGATGCGGATTTCATCGAAGAGACCAGCCCCGCGGTGGCCTACGCGACGGTGTTCGCCAATCGCCTCAATTTCAACGATCAGGTGGATGAGATTCGCTATGGCGACGCGCACGTGGAGCGTTTTTTCCTGCGCGGCGTGCAGCCACATTATATCGACGCCTTCCCGCTGTTCTCCGTCGCCGAAGGGCGGTTCATTTCGACCTTTGACGAGGAGCACGGGCGCGACGTGGTGGATATCGGGCACGCCATCGCCGATTCGCTCTTCCCTTCCGTGGACCCGCTGGGCAAATCGGTGCGGCTGGACGGCCGTTTGTACGAAGTGGTGGGCGTGTTCGAGCCCGATCAGGGGCTTTTTTCGGCCTTCGGCGTGGATCAGTTCGCATGCATCCCCCTGAGCAATTTCCGCAAGACTTTTCCCGAGATCAAGGAACGCTTCGTCGCCGTGGCCGGTAAGGGCGGATTCCCGCTCGATACCGTCAGGGACCAGGTGGAGGAATCGCTGCGCCGCAAACGGCACGTGCCATACAACGCGGAGGACGATTTCGACATCACGTCGCCCGACTTCCTGAGCTCATTGTGGAATCAACTCACCGGCGCCATGGTGCTGCTCACCGGCATCATCAGCGGCGTGGGGCTGCTGGTGGGCGGCATCGGAGTGATGAACATCATGTTGATCTCGGTGACGGAGCGGACGGCCGAGATCGGGGTGCGCAAAGCGGTGGGGGCGCGCAAGGCGGACATCCGGGTGCAATTCCTGCTGGAAGCGATTATGCTTTCGTGCATCGGCGGAGTGATCGGAATTATGGTGGGAGCATTGATCGCTCTCGCCGTGCGGACTGCCCTGCCCGCCATACCGGCCTTCGTATCGCCGTTGTGGATCCTGCTGGGCTTCACGATTTCGGTGAGCGTGGGGCTGTTTTTCGGATACTATCCGGCCAACCGCGCGGCCAACCTCGATCCTATTGTCTGCCTGCGCTACGAGTGAGTTCCTGTGGGGCAGACTTTGGGCCCTCTCTAGCCGCTGGAATCCGCAGGCGCTATCCATGGAGTCTGAAACTCTATGAAGCAAAGTGGGGCAGATTGGCAACCCGCCGCCCGCACGCACCATCGATACAGCGGAAGGCCGATTACCAATCGGCCGCAGGATGCCATCCTGCCCCACTTTGGCGGCAGGAACGGGCGGAGGCGCTGCCTTTCATCTCACGCAGGCTTAATCTTAGCGCGTGGCGGGGGCGCCGATTTCATCCTGCACTATGCGGCGGCCGGCTTTGCGGTCGGCGTATTGCTGCTCGATCCACCGGTAGGTTTGCTCCATGCCGGTCTTCAGCGGCGTGGCGGGCTCCCATCCCAGCACCTCGCGGATGAAAGCGTTGTCGCTGTTTCGCCCGGCCACGCCTTTGGGCGCCGTCACATCGTAGCGGCGCTTCAGCTTCACCCCGCCGATCTCCTCCACCATGGTCACCAGGCCGTCGACCGAAATCAACTCGGTCGACCCGAGATTCACGGGCGTGGCGATGAGCCGGTCGCAATGCATAATCTTGTCGATGCCGGAGACGCAGTCGTCGATGAAGCAGTAGCTGCGGGTCTGCGTGCCGTCGCCCCAGATTTCGATGGTCCGGTGGCCTGCGTCTTTGGCTTCGATGACCTTGCGGCAGATGGCGGCAGGGGCCTTCTCCCGGCCTCCAAACCACGTTCCCAACGGACCGTAAATATTGTGGAAGCGCGCGATGTGCGTTTCCAGGCCGCGTTCGGCCCAATACTCCTGGCAGAACATTTCCGAAATCAGTTTCTCCCAGCCGTAGCCACGCTCGGCCATCGCGGGGTAAGCGTCCGATTCCTTGAGCCCGCGGATGTTCGGGTCCTGCTGCAAATCGGTATTGTAGACGCAGGCCGAAGAGGAGAAAAAGTAGCGTCGCGCGCCGGCCATCGAGGCGGCTTCAATCAGGTGGGTGTTGATCAGGACGCTGCGCAGGCACTCGATGCGGAAGCGCTCGATGAACCCCATTCCGCCCATGTCGGCGGCGAAGTTGTAGACTTCCACCGCTCCCTCCACAGCCCGGTTGGCGTTCTCTTTCTCGTTCAGGTCCATGGACAGACACTCCACGCCTGCCACCGGCTGATACCAGTCGGACAGAGGTTTGCGATCGACGCCGCGAATGCGCGTATACCCGCGATCGTGGAAGTAGCGGGCGAGCGCTCCGCCGATGAAGCCGCCGGCGCCGGCGATTACGATCTGGTCGTCCAGGCGTGTCTGATACCCCGTCAATGGTGCCTCCGTTTCCGCCAGTATTGTGCGCCTAACCCAGACACTCTCTCTACATTCTCTCCTGCCGGCCGCTGCGCTTCGCTACCCTTCTTCCGTCTCCTCTTCATCCTGCTGGGGATTCGCCGGCGAGGAGATCCGATACTTCTCCGCCGACCAGTTGCCCAAATCGATGATGCGGCAGCGTTCGCTGCAGAAAGGAAAGTCGGGGTCGCCCAGCTTCACGTCTTTCTTGCAAATGGGGCACTTCAGGTTCATAGACCGATTTGAATGAGCGGCGAGGGAGCCAGGCGCGGCGCGGGTTCGGTAGGCGCCAGCAGCGTCCCCACCACGTCGTAATCGTGCGCTTCGGTGATGCGGAGAGTGCGCATTTCCCCGCTGCGCGGTTCGGCGCCGTCGAAATCGTTGATGAGCGCGGCACCGTCAATTTCGGGCGCCTGCGTGGGCATGCGCGCGGACCACAAAAGGTCGGTCTCGGAGGACAGGCCTTCCACCAGTACGGGCACTTCCGCGCCCACCAGGGCGCGATTCCGCGTGCGCGCGATTTTGCGCTGAATGGCCATCAGGCGCCGCTTGCGATTCTGAATGGTGCGGCCATCCACCTTGCCGCCCAGGCCGTAACTGCCGCTGGTATCTTCGTCGGAATAGCTAAACACGCCCAGATTGTCGAACTTCGCGGCTTCCACGAACTGGCACAACTCGGCGAAATCCGCGGCCGTCTCGCCGGGGAAGCCGACGATGAAACTGGTGCGGATGGCCACCCCGGGAATGGTGCGGCGGATGCGCTCCAGCAGCTTCAGGAAGATGGCGCCGGAGGAGCCGCGCTTCATCCGCTTGAGTACCGGCGCGCTGGCGTGCTGCAGCGGCATGTCGATATACTTCACCAGGTCGCCATGCTCCGCGATGGTGTCCAGCAGCTTCTGGGTGATCTTGTTGGGGTAGGCGTAGAGGAAGCGGATCCATTTGCGGTGCGCGGTCTCAATCCCGGCGAGGCGCGCGAGCAGGTGCGCCAGGCCGTCCTGCAGTCCGAAATCTTCGCCGTAGCAGGTGGTGTCCTGCCCGATCAGGTTGATCTCGCGCACCCCCTGCTCGAACAGGCGAGTGGCTTCGGAAATCACCGATTCGAAGCGCCGGCTGCGGAATTTTCCGCGGT
Organism: uncultured Solibacteraceae bacterium; assembly: GCA_964487165.1. Taxonomy (GTDB): domain Bacteria; phylum Acidobacteriota; class Terriglobia; order Bryobacterales; family Bryobacteraceae; genus PALSA-129. Next base: position 4,251 of record CAZARO010000214.1, read on the forward strand.
ATTGCGGAATCACGCAGAAGGTGCAGGGATGGTCGCAGCCTTCGGCAATCTTGATGTAGGCGAAATGGCGCGGGGTGGCTAGCACGCGCGGGGTGAGATCGTGATACAGGTACGGCTCGGCGCCGGTGGCGGACGGTTCCATGCCTTCGCACAGCGCCACGATGCTATCGAGCTCGTTGGTGCCGACCAGCGCGTCCACCTCCGGCATTTCCCGGCGAATGTCCCCGCGATAGCGCTCTACCAGGCAGCCGGCGACAATCAGCTTGCGGGCGCGGCCTACCTTTTTATACTCCGCCATCTCCAGAATAGTATCGACGGATTCTTTTTTGGCGGGATCGATGAAGCTGCAGGTGTTGACCACCAGGACGTCAGCCTGGTCTGGTTGGGGCGTCAACTCGTGGCCTTTGGCCGCAAGCTGGCCCATCATGACTTCGCTATCTACCAGGTTTTTGGGGCAACCTAGACTTACAAAACCAATCTTCAAGCGTGTATCCAAGCCCAAAATAACATAGGCAAAGGCCGGCTTATTCCTGGCGGGTCGGGGCAACCGCGCCCGCTCCGCCCATTCCTCCCCAACCCTCGCGGGCGGGAGCGCGCCGGCGTATGCCGGGCCTGCGCGCAGCCGCTTTGCGTTCGTCCGCGGCGGTGCGCGCCATCACATAAGCCAGCAGATCGTCGTTGGTGAGGATGTGCTCGCACTGCTGCGGACTTTCCAGGTCGGTGGTCAATTTGCGGGCGCACAAAGTGGGGCCCTCCTGGATTCCGATGTGGTGCTTCAGAAACAGCGCCAGGTCGGCCGTCACCGTATAGCGAATTGTCGGAACGCGCTCCTCGATGCGATCAAATCGATAGACCCGCACCGCCTTGGCCTGCTCGAATCCCATATACCGTAGCTGCATCATTCCTCCGCCCTCGCAGGCTGATACAAACTCACCCGTGGCTAACTTCCCCTGGCAGGGAGACTGCGCCTGGTTGAGGCTCCAGTTCATCCTGCGGCTCCGACAGGTCGCCGACGGGCTCGCCCATATCGTCGACCGGGCCGCCTGCCGCCTTCTCCGTCTTGCGCTGCAGTCTTTTGGCGAATTTGTCGCGCTGTTTTTCCATTCGCGCGATCTCTTTTTGTCTTTTTTTGAACGTGGTACCGGACCGCATACCCATAGGATTACTCCGATCTGCGGCCTGGGCATTACGCCAAGCCGCTAAAAATGCAAGACTTACCCGCGGGGAGCGCGACCATGGCCCAATCCGCCTCGACGGAATCGCGGTGCCGCCGTGAACTCCGGGTTACCTGTAATAGCATTCATCACGGCGAATTCTGCTCCCTACTTCCGATTGTTCGGGCGTCGCGAGGCGCAGATTCCAGCCAGGTTTCGCGGGACGACCAAAAGCCTTTCTCATTCTAGCAGATTCAGGCACCCTTGACGTTTGCACCCACAACGCGATATCTTCGGGCCAAGCCCTTATCGCTTTGGTTTAGTCGGGACATGAAACGCCTAGTCTTGGTTCTCTCGTTCTTTTCCGCGATTGCTATCGCTCAAAGTCACCAGTGGCCTCCTAGCGCGGCGGCGGATTGGTACGCTCGCCAGCCTTGGATCATAGGTGCCAATTATATTCAAAGCAACACCGTCAACCAGATTGAAATGTGGCAGCAGGAGACTTTCGATCCCGACCGCATCGATATGGAACTAGGGTGGGCGGAAGGCTTGGGAATCAACACCTTGCGGGTATTTCTGGAGGAAATGCTGTGGGAGCACGATTCCGGTGGTCTGCAGCGCCGCATGGGCAAGCTGCTGAACATCGCCGAGAAGCACCGGATGAGGGTGATTTTCGTCCTCTTCGACTCCTCCGGCGACCCGTATCCGGAACTGGGCCATCAGCGGCAACCGAAACCGGGAGTGCGCAACTCCATCTGGGCGCAAAGCCCCGGAGCGAAGGGGCTGGTCGACCCTAAGCAGGTGGAAGACGCCCTGGCTTTCGCGCAGGAAGTGGTGGCCGACTTTTCCATCGATAAGCGCATCCTGGCATGGGACGTTTGGAACGAGCCCGATAACACCAACCAGGAGAGCTACGCCAATTCCGAACTGCCCAACAAGGAGGAAGCGGTGCGCGCACTATTGCCCAAGGTATTTCAGTACGTGCGCGCCGGAGGGCCCTTGCAGCCGGTGACCAGCGGACTCTGGAAGGGCGACTGGTCAAGCGCCGCCAGCCTCAGCCCGATTGAAAAGATCCAGGTGGAGCTTTCAGATTTTATTTCCTTCCAGAATTACGACGGTCCGCAGGAATTCGAGAAACGGGTGAAGTGGCTGCAGGCTTTCCAGCGCCCGGTGGTGTGTACCGGATTCCTGGCCCGCAACCAGGGCAGCAGTCTCGAGGCCATTCTGCCGGTTGCCCTGAAGTACGATGTGGGAGCGCTGGTGGGAGACCTGGTGCAGGGAAAGACGCAGCGGTGGCTGCCCTGGGATTCCTGGAAGACCCCTTACGTGGACCGTGAGCCGTCCGTCTGGTCACAGGATCTGTTTCGCACTACCGGGCCGCTCTACCGCAAGGAAGACGCCGATATTATCCGCCAGATGATTGCGAGCGCACCGAAGCCCATTACGGCTAAGCCCACGTCGAAAAAGCCCGGAAAATAGGCGGGCCCCTTGTCTTTCGACCATAGTTCCGCCCTCTGGGCGCGGCGGCCTGAAAGGCCGCCTGCAGGCACGATTGCCTGCCCCACCGGTCTGGCCGGCTGCATGTATACTAGCAGCACAAGTTTGGCCACAGATGAACACCGATGAACGCCGATAAAACGAAGTAAACTTTTTCTATGGCCTCGCGCGGATATCATCGCCTCCTGGAGCCTGGCGCCCGCGCGCCCGAGTTCCGCCTGGAGCTGCTGAGCGGCGGCGTCTCGACCCTCCAGGAGATTCTGGCCGGCGGCCCCGCCCTGCTGGCGTTCTTCAAGATTTCCTGCCCGGTCTGCCAGATGACGTTTCCGTTTCTTGAGCGCCTCCATGCCGCCGGTGCGATGCGCATATTCGGTATCTCGCAAAACGACGCCGCGGACACGCGCGAGTTTAACCAGGAGTTCGGGGTGACGTTTCCCATCCTCCTGGACAGCGAAGAGAGCCAGTTTCCGGCGAGCAACGATTACGGAATTTCGAGCGTCCCCACCATGTTCCTGGTGGAGCCCGGTGGAGTGATTTCGTACGCCATGGAAGGTTGGCGGAAGAAAGACATGGAGGGTCTGGCCGCCCCCGCGGGCGTCAACCTGTTCCGGCCGGGCGAGTACGTGCCGGAATGGAAGGCCGGTTGAGGATCGCGCAATTAGGCGCCCGGCGGGCAGCCACGCTAGAATA
>CAZARO010000215.1:0-7581 GCA_964487165.1 uncultured Solibacteraceae bacterium
GCGTCGGTCCTATCGGGTTCCTCCAGATTTTGCTTTCCGTGGCTGATCGGGCGGTGGACCGCGAGCGCGCCGCCGCGCGTTCCGATGCCGCAGCCCGCTTGATGCAGGGTATCGATTTCGACAAGGCGGTGAGGGCGTTGCCGGCCTACTGCCTGGCACTGATGCAGAATGTTCGGCCGGAAGATCAGCGAGACCTGAGCCGGGCAGTGAGGGACTTGGAAAAGGCGGATCTGGAGCCGAGCGTGAAGGCCCTTTTGCTGGGCCAGCAGCTCGTCAACGTAGTGGGAGCTGACGTGCTCACGGCGGCGGTAAGCTCGCTGGGAAACGAAATTCGATCTCTGCAATGAGTAGGGCGCTCTTGACAAGAGTATGCCCTCTTGACAATCATCGCAATTTGCAATACTATAATCGCATATTGCGATAGAGCGGCGCTGGCGCCGGGAACCCGCCGGCCCGTACCATCGTAGAGTATGAGGAGCAGATCCTGAACTTATGACAGCCACAACCAGTCCGCAATTGAGCCACATCCATGCGCTGCTCGCGGAGCGAGGCTACGATGTCTCCGAACCGGCGCCCGACACTTTGAAAATCCGCGAAACCGGCAGCGGCGTAGCGGTACAAGCCGTGCTCTCCGGCGACATTCTCTTTCTCTCGCTCATCTGCACCGTGGTGCCGATGTCCGCCGTCACGCCCGCTATCATGGAACAGATGCTGGCCGCGGAGAACGGTATTTCCACGTCGCACTTCCAGCTATACCAGGCCGGCGGCGGCAAGGTGGCCATCAGTCTGAACAATTTCTGCAAGCTGCTGGACCTGGGGCCGGAGGACGAGGACGACATCCTTTCGTGCGTGCATTTCCTGCTGGTGGACGTGATGACTGCGCGGCGCCTGTTGGGCAGCCTCGCACAATAAAGACTCGCGCAATAAAGAGGAGATACGAGACATGGCATTCTTAACCGACATCTTTGGCCGCATGGGCCGCGTGGCCCGTGGCGAGGCCAACTCCGGCGTCGACGCGCTGGAAGACGCGACGTTCGAAACCACGGTGAAGCAGACCGTGGCCGACATGCGCACCGAGCTGAACAAAGTCATCAACGCCTCGGCCATGGCCATGAGCAATTACAACCGCCTGGACGCCGAGTATCAGAAGTACGTGCGGCAATCGCAAGAATGGAAGGATCGCGCCGGCGTGGCGCTCGACGCGGGCAATGAGGATCTGGCCCGCAAGGCCCTCGCCAAGAAGTCCGAATGCGACCAGCAGGTGGCCTCCATGCAACTGGCCGTCACCTCCGCGCAGCAGACCAGCGAGAAATTGAAGCAGCAGGTGGCCGACCTCAAACGCAAGATCGACGAGGGCGACCGCACCGCCACCACCCTTGTGGCGCGCAAAAATGCCGCCATGGCGCAGCGCAAAGTGTCGGAAGCCATGGCCGGACTGGGCAGCGCCGATAACGCCTTCTCGCAGCTCAACCGCTTCGAACAGTCGGTGGCCAAGGAAGAAGCGACTGCCAAGGCATTCGACCAGCTGGCCTCCGCCGGTAAGGATGACGACCTGGAAGCGCAGTTCGCGCAACTCGGCAACCATGGCGTGGATTCCGAACTGGCGGCGCTCAAAGCGGAGCGCCAGAAAACCAAACTGGGCCCCACCATACCGAAGGAACTCGCGGCCGGCGCCCCCGCGAACAAGACTGCATAACAGAAACCGGGTGCGTCAGGGATGTTCACTTTTGTTGCCCTCGTCGTGCTGGGAATTCTACTGGGGATTGTGCTGATGCAACTCTTCAAGAAGCAGACGCCGGCGCCCGCGCCGGTCGAAGACCTGGCGAATCTGAAGGTCGCCGACGCCCGCGCCGGAGATGCCATTTCGATTTCCGGCGCCGGGGATAACTATACCGACCTGGATTTCACATCCGACCGTTTGACGCGCTTCGATTCCGGCACGCGCCGCTGGTTCGAGCTCAGCGGCCCGTACCAGGAACGGCGCGTCACCCTGCGCGTGGGCGGCGATGAAGACGTGGAAGTAAGTCTCCATTCCGACCCGCGCAAGTTGACGGTGGAAGATCTCGGGCTGTCCGAAGAAGACCTCGCCGAGATGGACGAACGCCAGAATACCGCCGATTCTTTCGAGTTCGACGGAAAAGTCTGGCTCTACCGCCTGAGCCGCGAAGTCCACACCGACGCCGGCGGTTTCTACTATTGGGAATTTCAGGAACAGGCCGGTAAGGGCCTGATCGGCATTCGCAAGGCGGAGGGCGAACCTTTCGCCGTAACACTATATACCGGCATCGCCGCCAGCGATGTCACCATCTACCGCGGAAGAACTTAGTAAGTGTAACTTATGAGCCACGAAGTCAGAAGGCGACCCGCAGGCGCAGACAGGAAGCCCCAACTTTCAGGGACAGCCCATCCGCCCGCGACGTCTTCCCTTCTGACTTCTGACTCCTGACTTCTGACTCCCATATCCCAAAGGGATACTAAGGGCGGAGCCCTTACTCTATGTCTCGTGCTCAATTACGTTTAGCCGCCGCCGTACTGGTAGTTGCGATCGTGGTGGTCGCCGCCAACGCCCTGGACCGCCTGCCCTCCAGCCTGCGCACCCAGATCGACGCCGAGCGGACCGCGCTCGCCGCCGGGCAGTCGCAACTCGGCACCATCCGCAGCCAGGTCTCCGACCAGGTCCAGGCCGCACCCGATCTCTTCAACGCCCTGCCATTCGGCCGCGACTGGCAGGACCGTCTCGGCCAGGCCACCGGCGAGCTCCGCTCCGCGGCCAACGATGTCGACCAGCTCACCAGTCTCGAAAAGCACAATCGCCGCTCCGACCGGCAGCCGGTGGAAACCTTGCTGGCGCACGAAAAGCAGTCTCGAGCCAAGGCGCTGGCCGACGCCGCCGGCATACAAAGAGAAGCCTCCCACTGGGCCGATGCCGGCGCCCACCTGCCGCAACAGGTCCCCGAAATGGAGCGCGATTACCAGGCGATCCACGGCTTCGACCTCGCGCCCGTGACTGCGGCCGTACAACGCGCCGAGAACGACTGGCCGGAGAAAAAATCCGACCTCGAATTGCGCCTGACCGCCGAACGCGCCATCGTCACCCAGGCCGACACGCAATGGCAATCCACGGCGGATGCCCGCCGGCAGGCCGCCGCCGGTACCCTGAACGGCGCGGGGGCGGGAGCCCTGCTGGCATTCGAAGATAGCCTGGAGACGTGGTCGACGGACCTGCCCAAGAAGGCCGTTGAGCTCACCGCCCTCAGCACGCAGCTCTATACTTCATGGGACAAGCTGCTGGTTGACATGCGGACCCGCGGCGATGGGAGCGCGCGCCAGTACGACCAGAAGATTCGCACGGTGCGCACCCATCTAGCCAACGCCGCCGCCAAGTCGGGTGACATTTCGAGCGACGAGCAGTGGACCACCGTCCCGCACCTCACCTACGATGCCATGCGCAACGATCTCGGCATGGCCGTCGAGCACAAACCCGCCGGCGAGTACGATTACCAAGCGGAACATGTCGCGCAACCGGCCGGCTTGGCCTATGTGGCCCCGCCTTCCCAGGCTTCCAACCAATACGGGTACTGGGACCACCGCGATGGACGCGATTTCTGGGTCTTCTACGGTCAATACGCCCTCCTGCGCGACCTTCTTTCCAATCACGACTATCGCCCCTTCGACCGCTACGAGTGGGAGGACTACCGCACTTACTCGAGCCGCGGCCAGACTTATTACGGACACGACCCTTCGAACAATGCCCCCAAGTATGGCTCGCAGGGTTCGGCCACCCAGAGCCGCTATTCCTCCAGCAGCTACGCCAAGAGCGGCGGGTTCCGCGACTCCCAGTACGCCAGTAAGAGCGGCAGCTATCGCAGCTCGCAATACGCGTCGCCTTCCGTGAAAGATCCCAACGCGGATCATAGTCCCAAGACCTTCGGCCACTCCGCGACCCCATCGCAGCCGCGCGCCGCACCACCCCCGCGCTCGTATCACCCCGCGCCGCGGAGCGCGCCTCGCAGTTTCGGAAAGCACCGTTAGCAGTTCGCAGTCGAGCCATAGAGGGAGTTGCAATATTCGCCTGATCGACACCGCTCCCTCGCGGTCGCGGCTCGGCAGGCTCTGGCAAGCACAGAGGCGCCATATCCGAGCCGCGCGCGCTAGCAAGCGGTTCTTCGAATTTCCCGCGTTTTGCGGGCAAAATCGCCGACTAGCCTGGCCGCCTTTGTAACTCCACTCACATATCTCAAATCTCAGCGAGTAACTTCAAGTGCCCGCTGAACATCCTGTTATTGTAACTCGTGATTCCTGGGGTTGCGCACACGTACTATGGCTCACGTTCCAAGGGTATTTCTTTCTTTTCTGGCCGCGGGATTGCTACAAATCGCGGCGTTCGGCCAACCATCTACCGGCAGCCTTAAGGGAACCTTGGAAGACGAATCCGGCGCCGTCATCCCTGCCATCACCGTAACTCTAACCGGCGGCGGCGCCACTAAGACAGCCCAATCGCAGGCCGACGGCACTTACTCGTTCATCGGTCTCGCGCCCGGACAATACACCGCCAGGGTGACTCTCCCCGGGTTCCAGCCCTTTACTGGCGCAGTGACAATCGCGGCTGGCGGCACGGCGCAACTGCCCATCCAACTGAGCGTGCAGCTGGAAACTCAGCAGGTAACGGTGAACGCCGAGAATCGAACCACCGTAAGCGTCGAGCCCGAGAACAACGCCACTGCACTGGTGATCACCGGGCAGGACCTTCAGGCACTGCCCGACGACCCCGACGATCTCGCGTCCGCCCTGCAGGCGCTGGCAGGCCCGGGCGCCGGTCCCAGCGGCGGCCAGCTTTACATAGACGGCTTCACCGGCGGCCAGTTGCCACCCAAAGAAACCATTCGCGAGGTGCGCATCAACCAAAACCCCTTTTCGGCGGAATATGACCGCTTGGGCTTTGGCCGCATCGAAATCCTCACTAAGCCCGGAACCGGAAATATTCACGGGATGGTATTCTTTAACGACAGTAACGCGGTGTTCGACTCGCGAAATCCTTTTGCCTCCAACAAGCCTGACTATTCCAACCGCATGTTTGGCGGCAATGTGAACGGGCCTATTAACAAGAAGGCCTCTTTCTTTCTGGATTACAACGAGCGTGATATTACCAACAACGCCATCACCTACGCCGTCTATCTCAATCCTTCCACGCTGCAACCCGTGACGGTGAATACCGCGGTAGTTACTCCGCAGATGAACCGCACCATAGCTCCGCGTATCGACTACCAGCTGAACAGCAATAACACCTTGACGGCCCGCCTGGAAGAGCGGATGTCTTACTCCGATAACGCCGGGTTGGGCGGCTACCATCTTCCGCCGCCGTATTCGTCGTTGGCCTATAACACCAGCGGTAACAGCCAGAACCTGATGGTTACCGAGACGGCCGTTCTCAACGCGCGCGCCGAAAACGAGACCCGCTTCCAGTATTACCGGAACTGGACGCAATCCCTCGGCAACGATATCCCCCAGGTCAATGTGTCCAACTCGTTCATCACGGGGGGCAATGGCGTCGGTAACACTTTCGACCGCACGCATCATTATGAGTTACAGAATTACACCAGCCTGACCCGCGGCGCGCATACCATTCGCTTCGGGGCCCGCGTGCGCCGGGACAGCGACCAGAACAATAACCCGCAAGGATTTAATGGGCAGTTTATCTTTCTGGGCGGCGATGAGCCGGTATTAGACGATAACAATCAGATTGTCGACGGCCAGACAGTGTTACTGACATCCCTCCAGCAGTACCAGCGCAACCTCACGCTGCAACAGGCCGGGTTTACCGCCGCGCAGATTCAGAGCCTGGGCGGCGGCCCCTCGCGCTACACCGTTCAGGCGGGCATTCCGTACATCAGTATGGTACGGCACGACGCCGGCCCGTTTGTGCAGGACGACTGGAAGCTTCGCCCGAATTTCACGTTGAGTCTCGGGCTGCGCTACGAAGTGCAAGACCTGGCTCACGATTACAACGACTGGGCGCCCCGCCTGGGCTTCGCCTGGGCGCCCGGGTCGAGTAAGAATGGCCCGCAGAAGACGGTAATCCGCGGCGGAGCCGGCATCTTCTATGACCGGATAGCGCTTAGCTCCTACGAACAAGCGGCGCTGAATAACGGACATACCCAGACCTCTTACACCGTTTACAATCCCACGTTCTATCTTTCCGATACTCCCCCGGTTTCTACCCTGAATCCTGGAGAGAACAGCATTTACATCGTGGATCCCAAGCTGCGCGCCGACTATAGTATTCAGAGCGCCATCGGCGTGGAGCGGCAGTTGCCGCGCAATACCACCGCGTCGCTGACTTACACCGACACGCGGGCGGAACACTATCTGCAAACCGTTCCCATTAACGCGCCCCTTCCCGGCACATTCAATCCGTCGCAACCGCTCGGGCCGAATAACGGCGTGTTCCCATATGGGTACGAGGCCGGTAACATATTCGAATACGAATCCGGCGGAATCCTGCGCCAGCACATATTCATGGCTACGATGAATACGCGCTTCAACAAGCGCGTGTCCCTCTACGCCAATTACCAGCTGACTTACGCGAATGACCTGCCCAGCACCCCCACCAACCCCTACGACTTTATGCAGGACTACGGCCGTTCGACTCTCGACCGGCGGCACAACTTCCAGCTCTTCGGCTCCATTCAGGCGCCGGCGGGAATCTGGCTGTCGCCGTTCGTCGTCGTGCGTTCCGGCGCGCCCTACGACGTGGAGGTGGGAGAAGATCTGTACGGCGACACCCTGGAAAATGCGCGCGCCGCTTTCGCTCCCGCCGGCTCTTGCCCGCCAGGCTTCTCCGGCACCATTGGCGACGTGGTCTGTTCGCGCGCCGGTAACTTCACTGCCAATTACAATCCCGCGAGCCCGGCTAATCTGGTGCCGCGCGACTATCTCACCATGCCCGGCCTGGTCTCGCTAAACGTGCGCGTCTATCGCGTATTCGGCTTCGGCCGCACCTTGGGCGGTAATGGCGCAACGCCCGGCGGCGGAGGCGGTGGTGGCCGCGGCGGTGGTGGCGGAGGGCGCGGAGGCGGCGCCATGCAAATGGGGGCGGGAGGTGGACGAGGAGGCTTCGGCGGCGGAAATACCGACCACCGCTTCAATCTCCTGCTCGGTGTTAACATCACCAACGTGCTGAACCACTTTAATCCGGCCGGCTATCAAGGCGTGATCACCTCGCCGCAGTTCTTAGACCCGACCTCAGTGAATACAGGCTTCGGTGGAGGCGGAGTCGGCGGGCCCGGAGGCGCAGGCACCGCGAACAATCGCCGCATAGAGTTCGATTCGCGATTCACGTTTTGAACGGCCGGCCGCTGAAGGAGTTGCAAAATTCGAAGGTCCTCTTGCTAGCGCGCGCGGCTCGGAATGACGCCTCTGTGTTTGCAAGAGGCTACAGAGCCGCGACCGCGAGGGAGCGGTCGATCAGCCGAGTAGGGATATCAAGGCGAAGCCTTGCCTCCAAGGGCCTCGCCCTTGAATGCCGTGCTTGCGCCCGGCTGGACCGATTGCCAATCGGTCCGCAGGATGCCATCCCAATGT
>CAZARO010000216.1:0-7581 GCA_964487165.1 uncultured Solibacteraceae bacterium
GCAGCAGGTACCGCTCGGTCACCATTTCGAGGATCGGGCCGACGTCCTGCGCCATGCCGCCGTGTACCAGCACGAGGCTCGATTGCAGTAGTTGCCGGGTCTCGGCGGAGATCTCGGCGGTATCGAAAATGCGATGCCGAGGCAACAGGCATCCGCGGCTGACGCCGAATTCCGGATCGCCCTTCGAGGCCGTCACACCGTAAATCAGCTTGATGCCGGGCCACACGCCGCCGGAATCCTGCCAGCCGCCGCCGGATCCGCCCAGCCATTCGCCGAGGATGGCGCGCGCGGCCACCAGTCGGCGCTCCTCCTCGGTCAGCCCGCCCTCAAGCGATTGCACCTGGCCGGTGGCGCGCATGCAGACCGCGATCAGGCTGCCCAGCAGCGTCGTGGAAACGGCCAGCCGCGATCCCTTGGGAATGCCATTCACCTTGCTGACGATTTCGATGCCCAGGCCGCGTGCGCCGGTGAGGCGCTCCAGAATGTCGGCCAGCGGTTGCGACGCGCCCTCCATCCCCGGCGGCACCAGTCCGGAGGCGATGACCGCGGCCTTCAGCAGCGACAGATAGCCGCGCGCGAAATCGAAGATCTCGTCGATGGTGGAGATCTCGGCGGTGTCCTGCAAGTCGACGCTCACCAGGCGCAGCACCGGCTGGTCGATGACGCGCAGGTATGCTTCCACCGGGGGCTTGGGCGCGGTGGACGAAGCGCCGCCGCGGACGGCGAGATCCACCGAGATGTTGACCACGCGCGCGCCCTCGGGGAAATCCATGCCCAGGAAAAAGATGTCGCTCCAGCCGCTGTGGGTTAGGTCCATGCGGACGGGCGTGGACTCGCGCAGCAGGGGAAACAGCCCGCCATCGGGCCGCAAAAGTTCGGGACGCAGCCGCAGCGGATAATCGCCCGGATGGCCGATGCGGAACATCCACTGGTTGCCGCGCACGGAGCGCACGCTGTGGCGCACCTGTCCCGCCAGGGTTTGAAAGCCCAGCCCGCGGTAGGCCGCGCCCAGCGCACTGGAGATAGCGGCGCCCGGGCCCGAGGCGTTTTGCGCTGCCAGAAAAATATCAATGGCCTCTTCGAAGCGGCGCTTCAGCAAGTGGCTATAGCCGGCGAACGGAATGGGCGCGGGCGCGGCGGCGCGATCGTGCAGGGGGATGTGGAACCGGTGGATGGCATACAGGAAAAACAGCGCCCGCACGCGCTCATAGAGGTTACCGCTGGAGCGGCGGAAGGCGTCGAGCGCCTGGCACTCGGCGAGAAGCTCGGGCAGCGAGAGCTCCTGGCAGACCGCGTCGAGCGACTGGTCCCGGATCTGCGGATCCTTGGCGGTGATGACGGCAATGAGGCGGCTCACTTTTCCGGTCCCGCCGCCAATTCGCGGTCCGCCAGCAATTCCACCAGGTGGGCGAGCACCTCCGCGCGGTCGCCTCCATTGAGCGCCAGCGCCAGTTGGGACGTGAGTAGGCCGTACCTCGACCCCACATTGTAGCGCCGGCCGGTATTCTCAAGCGCGAGATATTGTTCGCGGCGCGCCAGCAGCGCCAGGACGCTCGACAGCGTGACCGGAGCCGCTGGCGCGGCCGCGAGGGCACTGGCGAGCAGTTCCATCACCGTGGGGGTGAGCGCGTGAATTCCGAAGAAGCAGAGATAATATCCCGCCCGAATGCCGGAAACCACCAGGCGCTGTTCGGCCTCCGTGGGAGTGGGCTTCTCGATCACGGTATCGACGCGATACAGTCCGTGGCGCCCCTGCAGGCGATGACCCGCCACCGCGCCGAACTGCCCGAGCAGCGATTCGCGCGTGGCCTGCACGCCCGAAACGGAGCATTCCTCCGCCTGGGCGATCTCCACCACCTGCGCGGCGCTGGGCTGGCCGGCGCTGACGTAGATGTGGTCGCCCACCATGTGGAGGAAGGGATCGCTGCCTACGAAATCGCGCGCGCAATAAATCGCGTGGCCGTAGCCCAACGGCTGGGGCTGCCCGATGAAGCGGACCATGCCGGCGTGGGTGCCGGCGGCCTCTACGTAGCGGCTTTCATCGCCGGGCCACACCACCACGCAGATTTCTTCCACCCTGGCGGCCAGCGCCTGCTCGATGAGAATGCCGAGGACGGACTTCTCGTGGCCGTCGCGATCGATCAAGGTCTGTAGAGGAAGCGCGCGCTGGTTGGGTCCGGCCGCGGTGATTACCGCCTTTTGAAATCGCAAGTTTTTTGAGGCTCCTGGAAAGACAGTGTAACTAACGGCGGTCGGTCGGGGCGAGAGGGTGATGAAAGCGGCTTCCACGGACTTTCGGATTTTCGTCCCGTCAGTGCCAGGGACGCTTGGGGGATCTGAGCGGCGTGTCACGGGGCCTCCCCGTCGCAAACTGACGTCAGGTCGGGTAAAGAAGAGAAGCGGATGGCGGACACGACCCTTCGGGACCTTAGATTAGGACATAGCGATTCGGCGCCGCCCCCGCCCGAGGAGGGCTCCATGGACGGAGTCTCGCACCCGTGATTGTTTGGGCAACGGCTTCTTGCGGAAGATGCTATCGATGGACTGCGTCTGGGGTAACCGTCGCCCAAGGGGATCGAGGGGCCGTACTTCCTTACCGCAGAGCTGCCGCCGTAGCGAAATCCGCGTGTGCTCCGTCAATGTCACCTTTGGCCCGCTTCGCGTTGCCGCGACCGGTGTAGGCATCCGCAAATTTTGGACTGAGCCGGATGGCAGTGGTGAAGTCCTGGATAGCCAAATCCGTCTCGCCTTTGGCTAGTCTTGCGGAGCCGCGCTTGTAATAGGCCAGCGCAAAGTCGGCCCCGAATTGGGCCGCCAGAAATGGCTGTAATGCAAAGGCTCTGCTGTTATCTTCAATAGCGCCCTCGACATCCCCGTCTTCCAGCCTGAAGTGACCGCGGCCGACATACCCCAAGGCATATTTTGCATCGACTTGTACGGCTTTGGTGAACTCTTCTCGCGCACCCTTAGTGTCGTTCCCGAGTGCCCGCAAGTATCCCCGAGCGACATAGCCCTCCGCTAGGCCCGGGCTGATCTGAATCGCCTTGTCCACGTCTTCGAAGGCCCCTTTCAGGTCACCCTCGGATTGTTTGGCAAGGCTGCGATGCACATAGGCAACGGCATAGTCCGGCTGGAGTTCGATGGCTTTGGTGAAGTCCTTGATGGCACCTCTAAAGTTGTTTTGCGTTGCCTCCAGATTGCCGCGAACAAAGTACCGGCTGGCCTTCTCGTGGTCGCCACAGACCCCGGTGACGGCGGTCATCAGGAATGCCGCCAGCAGCAGCCGGCGTCTCATTGCGAACTTCATTTAAGGCCTCTTGGGAAAGCGTCGCGCTGCCGGGCGCCTCACCGCTTGTTCTTTTTTCGGTCTTCAAAAGTTGCCAGGAGAGCGTGAAACGAACTCCTGACAAGCTCGTCGGCATTCAAGACCCCGGCTTGAGCCTTCAAGGCGTTCTTGTATCGGCCTCCAAACCCCGGTATCGCAGAGTCCTTCCAAACTTCCTTGTCGGCCTGCGTATCGTAAAGAGACCCGGTAATCGCCGCACCTACGACGTACAAAGCATCGACGCGAACAGTGAAAAGCCACCGCCAGCCGCCGGCACGCGGGGCGTGGTCGCTCTCTCCGTCCGAACACTGGCGATCCGTTTGGTATCCACGTTCCTCTAGTGCCGCGTTAAGAGTGATCCTCAACGACTTGGGCCTGCTCAGCGGTGGACCCGCATCCTGTCTGGCGTCAATCACAGGCATCACGCAGATGGTGTCAACCTGACTGAATTGGAACCCTGGCGCCATGAAAGCAGGATGTTTGGACTGCGCCCGTGCCTGCGGGCCGGAAAACCAGACCGCCAGCAGCAGTGCAGAGAATCGTAAGAGACGAACTCTGCAGGCGGATGCGCCGTTTGCAAATGCGAAGGCTCCACCCACATTATCCTCGTACGACTTAAGAGCAGACATAACGAATCCTTTCCAGCGGAGCTATTATCGCCCTAAATTTGACCACCACCGAACACGGGGCGCATCAACGATGGACAGGGTGAAGGCCTTTGATTTCCTTGGCTCCCTTCGCCGCATCCATTAGCTGCATCTTGCCGCCTCCTCCCGAGACAGACCACTTCAGATAGTAGGTCTTTCCGGCTTCCGCCTGGATTTCAACTCGAGCCCGCACCGATCCTTCCCCCGGCACATCGGGGCCAATAATAGCGAATGTGGCGGTGACGACCACTGTACCGCTGCCCAGCCTATATTGCACATAGCTGGAATTGTCCAACTCGCCCATGTATTCGTGGTTGATGAAAATTGCGGGATGTCCGAGTGCACCCAACATTCGCCCCAGCCGATAAACGTTAATTAGCGCGTAGGGGTCCGGTGTCGCGGGTGAAGTGGATTCCGGTTTAGGTTCCTGGGGGACCGGCGCAGCGGCTGCCGCGGCTCCGCCCGCCGATACAGCGAAACCACTGCCCAACCAGGTGAGCTTGCCGACGACCTCATTTACAGTAACCGAAGCAACTGGGTAAGTGTAGCGGGCCACAACCGGGGCAGTGGGGAGCGGATTCCCGGTCTGCGCGGAAACACCGAGGCAAACTGCCGCGGTTAAGGCAACGGCCATCATCCTGTCGAACACAGAACTCTCTCCACGTAACTGGAATTTCCCTGCTGACTCCGAAAAGCGCAATCAGTCCAGAATCTGCGCTTTGGATATTCAGGCTCACTAGTATAAGCGAAAGCGTCGTCTCCCGGCTATGCCTGAACCCAGGTCTGCGCCGAACGGGATCGGCGGAAGCGGCTTGGGTTGGGTGGCGCGCCGGAGTATCCCAACGAGGGTGGTTCCGCGTTCATAGGAAACGCGTACCATCTTCCCAATGGCCTCTTACTAACCGGCAGCCTGGTAACCCGGGATCCCAGGCAGCGGCGAACCTTCGCCAAGTCCGGCCAGACGCGGCCACGGGTTCCTCGTAGGCCGGAATCACGACCGCCAAGTATACGCTGGTGAAAACAGAAGTAGCCGTGTCGCGCCCCATCATTTATTAAGCCGCCCGCCTAAGCAAGCCGCCGATACCGTCACCAGGACGCTGTCACGTACCCTCGAGTGAAGCCTGCAGGAAACGTCACCTGTACGGTGGTGGTGGATTGCGCCAGAGTCCCGGTTGGGCGGGCGCCTGAACCGTGAAGTCCGTCCCGTTATCGGAAAAGAACTGCAGCGTCAGTACAGTTCCCACCGGGATATTAGTGGCGTTGATGACCACCGGAACGGCCGCGCTGTTGTTAATACTGGCATCCGGCGTGACGAAGCTACCCGTCGGAATCGCGGGCAGACTGACTCCCCCCACGCTCGCAACGGTAATGGCTCCTGGGGAGGAATTCGGAAGGTATAAGTTGGGCGTGGACGCGACAGTATACGGCGTGGTGAGCGTCAGGCCATTCGGATAACTGCCCGCCTCGATCCGTATCGCCCCGTTTGGAGCCGTAGTTGAGCCGTTACCGCCATAAGCTTCAATCGTGCCGGTCCCAGTGACGGAGGGGGCGATCAGATGTACCGACCCGCCGGAACCGGCTCCGGCTAAAAGGTAAATGGGAGTGCCTTCCGATCCTCCGTTTGCCTCAATGGTACCGGTAATGTTGATGGAGGTTGAACTGGCGATGAGGATGGCGCCTCCGCCTCCGCCTCCACCCGCTCCGACGATCTCGGAGGATGGACTATCGCAGCCGCCTCCGCCGGATCCCCCCACCAGCGGTACCAGGTAGATGTTGGATCCCGTATACGTCGCACTTGTGCCCGTCCCGCTACTGGTTGTCCCTGCCGCGCCACCGCCGGGTCCGCTTCCCGCCTGCGCGGGGAGTGGGGGCGTCGATTGGGCCCTCCCGCCAACGCCGCCGGAATATCCGCCGGAGCCGCCATAAGCGGGGGCGCGGAGTTCTTCGGACTGGGCGTAGGTCGCTCCGTTCTGACCATTCAGATTGATGGTGCCGGCTATGGTCACTGCTCCGCTGGCCAGCCAGTAAATCGGCGCGTTCAAATTTTGCGCGGACATCACCACCGTGGCACCGCTGCCGATGTTAATGGTCGTGTAATTGTAGATGGTATTGCCGGCCGCGCTCAGTGCAGTGAAGTTCACGGTGCCGCTGGTCACGTTCAATGCCCCGTCGGCTCCGGTAGACCCGCTGCTGAAACTGGGTTGCGCCGGCGCCTGGATCGCGGTCCAGCCGGCAAGCAATAACATGGGCGTCAAACTGAGGTGGATCCTCATTATTTCTCCTCCTTTTCTTTCGCTACAGGTTTCTCGCTCGGCTTCATCCCGCGTGCCACGCGCAGGGCGTTCATTCTCTTTTCGAGCCCCTCCAACGCCGCATCGCACGCCAGCCAATTCGAAGGCCGGATGAACCGGGGAGCCACGGCCGGAGCCGGCTTCGCCAGCGGCGAATAAGCGGGATGGCTGTTGGGATCGAGCGGATCGGTACCTGCCTGAATCTCCTCCCAATCGGTGTAACCGTCGCCATCGCTGTCCGCCGACAGGGGATTCGTTCGGCGCAGAACTTCCTCGCCGTCCGGGATTCCGTCACCGTCCGTGTCGGCGTTTTGCGGATCGGTTCCCAGGCAATATTCCTCCAGATTCGTGAGCCCGTCGCCATCGTCATCGCCATCCGGATTGGTACTCAAGCGATCGCCGTGGAGGGCCATTTCGACGAAATCGGGCAAGCCGTCACGATCGCTATCCAGGAGCCAGAACATGGTTTTCGCCTGGGTGCTTGTGGTGCCATTGCCTACGCTGTACGTCAGGCTCTGGGCAAACGGCGGGTACCCGGCCGGAGCCGGATTGGAAAGTGCCGGCTGCTGGTTGTAAACCGAGAAGGAAGCGGCGGCTGCCACCAACGGCCCGGTGGTCTGCGGGTTGCTGAGCGCCGGCTGCTGGTTGTAAACCGAGAAGGAAGCGGTGGCCGCCACCAGCGGCCCGGCGGTCTGCGGATTGCTAATCGCCGGTTGCTGGTTGTAAACCGAGAACGCCCGGCTGGTGGAGATGTGAGGGCCGATGTTCGGGCTCAGGATGGCACAGCCGAACCCGAGGGTTCCGTCGATGATGATCTGGATATCGACCACATTGACGATTTGGTCGCCGTTCATATCGTTGACGGGTTGGGTTGCACCCAGTGCCTGGTTGATCTCCGACTGCACGTCGGCGGCGCTGACCCTCCCGTCGTTGTTAATGTCGCAGGGCGACACCGTTGATGTGGTGGCCCATGCCGCAGTTTGCAAGATCAGCCAGAGAACCGGGACGCATACCAGCGGGCCCACGACACGACCATTCATGCGAGCCTCCTCCGAGTGTCACCAGACGATTGTCACGCACGGCCCAGGGTTATATGTTTATCGGCGACGATTGAATGGGGTACCCAAATCCGGATGGGCATTTCTGCCAGCCGGTTAGGTCAGTATACACCAGAACCGCGATCTTATTGCCCCCTTTATCGGGCGGTGGAAAAGCTGGTTTTGAGTTGCCGCCGCGGCATCCGCCCTAAGGATGATCCATACTTCCGCGACGCGTGATATTGTGGACCGTCGAGCCCGAAAATGAGCAATCTTACACG
>CAZARO010000217.1:0-7578 GCA_964487165.1 uncultured Solibacteraceae bacterium
TCTCCTCATCTCTTCCGTCGGCCTGGCCCATGAGGAACTCGCCCCCGGGAATTTGAATCAGGTCGCCGACCACCAGCCGATTTGCGCTCATCGTCCCAAACCGAAAACTGCAGTTTTCGTTCGTTTCCGTCCACTCGATCCAGAATCACCCGCACCCGGTCGCCAATCGAAAACTCTCTCCGCGTCCGCCGGCCCACTACCTTGCGGATATTCTCTTGATAAGTGTACTCATCGCCGGGCAGGCTGTCGATAGGAACCAGCCCCTCGATGAATAAATCGGCCAATTCCACGAATAACCCGTATTTTGCAGTGGAGATTACCAGGGCGTCGAAATCCTCGCCCACGCGGTCGGCCATGAACTTCACTTTCTTCCACTCCACCAGCTCGCGCTCGGCGTCCGCGGCGCGCCGCTCGGAAAGTGAACAGTCTTCGGCAATCGACTTCAGCTCGCTGTAGGTCAATCCCGCGTCGCGGCCCGTCAACACGCCGCGCAGCAGGCGGTGTACGATCAGGTCGGGATACCGCCGGATGGGCGATGTGAAATGTGTGTAAGTCCGCGCCGCCAGCGCGAAGTGGCCCTGATTCTCCACGCTATATCGCGCCTGCCGCAGGCTCCGCAGCATCAGATAACTCAGAATCCGCTCCTCCGGTTTACCCTCCACTTTGGCCACCAGCCGCTGGTAGTGGCGCGACGAGATATCGATGTCGGGCCCCGTCAGCATCAACTCCTTGCGCTTCTTTGAGCCATCGCGATGGCGGTCGGTAAAGGCGAAGCGCTTCACCGGAATCGCGCCCACTCCCAGCGAATAGCCGAAGTGCGCCGCCACTTCCTCGAACTCCAACACGCGCTTGGGGTCGGGCTTCTCATGGATGCGGAAGATGGAATTCTCCACGTGCTCTTCAAGGTGCGCCGACACGGCCTCATTGGCGGCCAGCATGAACTCTTCGATCAGCCGGTGCGCGATGTTGCGGGGAGCGCGCGTCACCCCCGTCATGGCGCCGAACTGGTCGAACTCGATGAGCGGCTCGGGCAGGTCGAAATCGATCGACCCGCGCCGCACACGCTTGCGATTGAGGATCAGCGCCAGTTCCTGCATCAGCTCGAAGCGCTCCACCAGGGGACGGTAGCGCATGCGCAGCGCCGCGTCGCCTTCCAGCAGATTGTGGACGTTGGTGTAGGTCATGCGCTCCACGCTGCGGATGACGCCCTCCAGAAACTCCTGCGCCACCACTTCGCCATGATGGTCGATTTCGAGCAGCGCCGAGAGCACCAGCCGGTCCTGCTGCGGCACCAGCGAGCAGATGTTGGTGGAAAGCTCGTGCGGCAGCATGGGCACGGCGCGATCGGGGAAATACACGCTGGTGCCGCGCAGCAGCGCTTCGCGATCGATGGGACTCCCCGGCCGCACGTAGTGGCTTACGTCGGCGATGTGGACGTGCAGGGCGTAGTTTCCGCCGGGAAGCTTGTCCACCCAGACCGCGTCGTCGAAATCGCGCGCCGTCTCGCCGTCGATGGTCACGATGTCCATGCCGCGGAAATCGCGCCGGCCGGCCAGTTCCGCCGCCCCTACGCCCGCCGGTACGCCCTGCGCCTGCTCCACCACCTCGGGCGGAAACTGGTGCGGCAGGTGGTGTTTGCGAATGACCACCTCTACGTCCACGCCGAAATCGTCGGGGTGCCCCAGGATTTCGATCACCCGGCCCACGCGCGCCTCGTAGTCGATCAGTTCGACGTTCACCACCATGCCGACGAGTTCCTCCGCGCTCGAGACAGTGGGCGCGGTCACTCCGATGCGGTCCACCTGCGCGCCCGGCGGCGGCATTTCCATCCCTTCCGGAATGTCGATCCACTGCAGTATGCGGTCGTCATGCGGCACCACGTACTGGCCGCGGCGCCCCACGCGGAATTCGCCCACCACGGTGGGGTTGGCCCGCTTCAGGATCTTGACGATCTCGCCATCGGCGCGGCCATCCGGCTCAATGCGCGCAATGCGCACGATCACGCGGTCGCCGTGCATGGCCCGTTCGGCGGAGTCCGGAGGGATGAAGATATCTCCGGTAATCCCCTCAAGGGGACGTTCGGCGATGAGGAAGCCGTACCCATCGCGATGCATGTTCAGGCGCCCGACGGCGAATTCGCGCGAGCGCGCGGTGACGGTATAGTGGCCCGAACGGAGTTCCAGCAAGTCCCCGCGGGCCGTCAATCGCGCCAGCGCGGCTTCCAATTCCTCGCGGTTCGGGCCCTTTGTGCCCAGTTCGCGGACCAGTTGTTTGAAGTTGCCGCGCGCGTGGGGAAGGCTGGAGATGTGATCGAGAATCGCCCGGTCCGTCATGCTCCGATTTTACAGGCCCGTGGGGCAGGATGGCATCCTGGATGCCATCCTGCCCCACTTAGACAAGTCAAGATCCGAGTTACATCGCCTGGCAACCGAAATTGAGTACCGCATCGATCACGAGCTGAATATCCACGACGTTCACCACGCCGTCATTATTCAGATCGTTGGCCGGAGCCGCCGACCCGAGGGCCTGGTTGATCAGCGCCTGGACATCGGCCGCGGTAGTGCTGCCCTGCTGATTCACGTCGCACGGGGTGACGATGATGGTCGGGTCGCTGGCGTTGGCTGCTGCCACGGCGCCTCCGCCGGAGACGCTCACCTGGTTGGTCAGCGTGGCGGACACATTGGGCACGTTGACCGTCACCGTGATGGGGTCGTAACTCTGGCCCATGCCGAGAGGATCCTGGCGAGTACAGGTGTTCTGGTTGGGGGGGCACGCCCAGTTGTTGCCCGCCATCGAAACCAGGGTCATCCCCGTGGGCACGGTTTCCGTCACCGTGGCAAGTCCGCTGGTGGGTCCGATGCCGGCTCCGGTCTGGTTGGATACCGTTACGGTAGAGGTGGCATTGGTCTGGCCCGCGGCGAAGTTCCCCGTGTGTTTCTTGTTGATACTCCACTTGGCTCCCGTTCCGGCAACCGTCAGGGTTACCGGGACGACCATGGCGGAGTGGCCGGAATTGAAGACCGCCTCGCCGAGGTGGATGCCCGCCGGCACCGGAGTGGCAGGCGTGCCGGGCGCACCATTCACGCTGACAGTAATTTTTTCGGTAGTCTGGCAACAGTCGATGCCTATGGGCGCAACGGTCAACCAGTTGCCCCCATTGCCGGAAGCTTCGATGTTGGTGGTGTCGAAGTTGGTGCCGCTACTGGTTACGTTCAAGGTCTGCGACACCGGGCTGTTGCCTCCATAGGACATCGAGAAATTGAGGCCGGCCGTTTGAGTAAAGATATTGGCTCCCAGTTGCACGCTCACCGGGACGGTTACCGTACTGCCGCTGGCCTGAAACAGAAGCTGGCCCGAGAATTGGCCGGCGACCAGCCCCTGGTTCGGCAGATTCTGGGGATTGATGCTGACCGTGATGTTAGAAGGTGCGGTGCCAGTGGTAGCGGAGGGAATCAGCCAATTGCCGCTATCGGCCGTTACGGGCGTGACAGTCCAGGCTAGCGAGCCCGTTCCGAAGTTCTGGATCAGCATGCTCTGGCTGGCCGGGGTGGTGGCGGGGACCGTAGCCGCGGCGAAGAAACTCATCTGGCCTTGCACATTGTCGAAAAAGGGTGAGCTTAACGGCGCCACGGTTAGCGTGACCGGTATCACCATCACGGAAGTGCCGGCGTCCACTATGACCTCACCGGTGTAAGAACCGGCGGCCAGCCCGGCGGGTGCGCTCACCGTCACGACGATTACGTCGGGTGTCTGGCAACAAACAACGCCGGTAGGAGAAACGGTCATCCAACTGCCGCCGTTGCCGGTGGCGGCGGACATCGAGAAATCGAACGCCGTCCCTATGCTGATGGCGTTCACTACCTGGGGCAGGGGATTGGCTCCCGCCAGCGGCATCGTGAAGTTAAGCCCGTTGGTCTGGAGGAACCCGTTGCCTCCCACGCGCACACTCACGGGAACCGTGACACTGCTGTTATCACCCGATAGGAAGAGGACCTGGCCGGTAAACAGGCCAGGCTCCAGCCCCTGGTTCTGCAGATTGGCGGTGATGATTCCGATACTCACCAGGGAAGGCGCGGTTCCGTTGGGCGCGGAAACCGTCAGCCAGTTGCCGCCGTCGGAGGTGAACGTCTGCGCGGTCCAACTCAGGGTTCCCGTTCCGGCATTTCGGATCTGTACATTTTGCGATGGCGGGTTGACGATCTGGGTGCCGGTCTGAACCGCCTGCGAGTAACTCAGTGCCCCCGGGACGTTGTCGAAAAACGCGGTGCCGGCAGCCGCTACGGTTAACGTGACCGGTACGGTCTGCGAGACGCCGGAGCTATAAATTGAGACCTGGCCGGTATAAATTCCGGCCGCCAGGGTCGGCGGGGCATTCACCGACACGGTCACGGTTCTTGGGGTCTGACAACAAACACTGCCGGTTGGCGAGACAGTCATCCAACTGCCGCCCGTCGCCGTTGAGGCGACGACCGAAAAGTCGAAAGCCGTGCCGGTGCTGGTCACCGTAAAGACCTGGGGCAGCGGGTTGGCGCCAGTTTGCGGCATGGTGAAATCGATGCCGTTCAACTGGCCGAAAACGGTTGTCCCAATGTCCACGCTGACGGGGATGGTGATCGACATCTGTCCCGCCTGGAGGAGCAACTGTCCGACAAAAACTCCCGCATTTAATCCACCACCAGGCAAGCTGGTGGGCACAATCCCGACAGTGATGATTTCGGGCGCCGTACCATTTGTCGCCGATACCGTCAGCCAGTTGCCGCCGTCGGACGTAGTAGGGGTAAGGGTCCAGTTGAGGGTGCCCGAGCCGGCATTGCGAATCTGGAAAACCTGGTTTGACGGCGGCTGGGCCTGCTGTGGTGGCGTGGGAGTCTGCATGGAGAAGGTCATCTCGCCGGGCAGGTTGTCGAAGTAGGGATTCGCCGCCGTGGCCACTGTAAGCGTTACCGGCACGGTCACCGCAGTGGAAGAACTGTACACCACCACTTGGGCGGTATAAATTCCCGCCGGCATGGTGACGGGAGCCGTCACGCTGACTTCGAGCGATCTCGGAGTCTGACAGCAAACACTGCCCGACGGCGTTACCGACAGCCAGTTGCCGCCGCTGGCCGTACTGTAATCCACGGAGAAGTCGAATACCGAACCGGTGCTGACCATGGTGATGTTCTGGGGCAACGGGTCGGGGCCGTTCCGCAGCATGGTGAAGCTGATGCCGTTTACCTGCTCAAAGCTGGGGCCCACCTGTACGGTGATGGGAACGGTGACGCTGCTGTTCCCGCTCTGAAACAGAAGATTCGCGGTATAGACTCCAGCGTTTACCGCCCCGCTCGGAAGATTCGCGGGCACGATACCAACCGAGACCTGGGAGGGAGCGGTGTCACCCAGGTCGGAGACGGTCAGCCAGTTGGCGCTGTTAAAAGTGGTCGGCGTCAGAGTCCAGTTCAGGGTCCCGGTTCCAGCGTTGCGAATTTGGATCAGCTGGTTTGGCGGAGCATTGGTCGCCCCCTTTTGCATGAAGAAGCTCAACTGGCCGGCAACATCGTCAAAAAAGGCGGTACTCGTCAGCCCGATGTTCAAATATACGGGGATCACCATGAGCTGGGAGCCATTGTCGGCCAAGACCTGGCCGGTGTAGGTTCCCGCCGCGAGCGTAATGATAGGAGCCGGGGTTATGGTGACTGCCCTCGGCGATTGACAGCAGACACTTCCGGTCGGTGAGGCGCTCAACCATGTCCCGCCGCTGGAACCGGCGGCTGTGCTGGTGGAAACAGAGAAGTCGAAAGCCGTACCGGTGCCGTTGGCAATAGTCACCGTTTGGGGAAGGGGATTGTTTCCTTCGTACGGCTTACTGAAACTGAGGGCATTCACCTGGGGCATGGCGTTCGTCGACACCGTAAGACCTACAGGCACTGTCACGATACTCGCGCCGCCGGCCGTCGAGAACTGTAGTTGGCCTCCATAGGTGCCCGCGGTAGCGCCTCCACCGGGAAGATTCGCTATCACAATCCCCACGGTGATCAGCGAGGGAGCGGTCCCGGACATTACCGACACGCTGATCCAATTCTGCGAATTGAAGGTGGTGGCCGTCAGAGTCCAACTCAAAGTGCCGGCGCCTGCGTTACGGATCTGCAGCACCTGCGGAGGCGGTTGACCGCCCGGCTGCATGGAGAAACTCACCTGGCCCGGCGTGTTGTCGAAGAAGGTCGCGGTTGGTGGCGCAATCACCAGCGTCACCATGACCGTCACGGTCGTCACATTGTTGGCGGTGAAGACAACCTGCCCGGTGTACGTCCCCTGTGTCATGGCCACATTGGTAGTCACGATGACGCTAATGCCCCGCGGCGTGCTGCAACACACACTTCCGGTGGGTGACGTGCTAAGCCATGTTCCGCCACTGGGCGTGAGAGTGGTAGGTGTGACGGAAAAGTTGAAATTGCTGGCGGTAGTACTGGCAATCGGCAGGACTTGCGGCAGCGGGTCGGGTGAGTTAAGGGGCCGGGTGAAATACAAATTCTGGATTGGCTCAAACTGTTGGGCCAGGAGCCCGCCTGGCAGCGCCAGCATAAGCGCCAGCAGGAACAATTGCAGTACGCGATTTCTCCGGCTTCGCACGGGCCGCTGCCCGTCCGGCACACCGGTAAGCTGTAACAGTTGTGAACCTTCTCTGTCGGTAGATCGCACGTTTCCCCCCCGAGAATCGTATTTCCCACGGCGTTCCCAGCGCCGCGCTGCCACCGCCGATGATATACCATCCGGGACCCTATGAACAGAGATCGAAAGATACGCTCCGTGATCCGGCATTTGCGCCGGGGGAAGGCCTGGTGATAGCATCCCCCAAGAGGCGGTGTCACTTTACCTAATGCGTGGTTCAGGCTCGAGAACCGTCACGAGGGCTCAGTTTATTTTGGGGGATGAACGGTCTGGACCAACAACGCAATCTCGATGATTTGTTCGCAGCTACCTATGAGGAACTGCGCCGCCTCGCGTCCACCGTGAAGGGGCGAGACCCCAGCACCACTCTGAATCCGACCGCGCTGGTCAACGAGGCATGGCTGAAGCTGGCGGGCTCTCCCGGCCTGACGGCGACCTCGCATTTACACTTCAAGCGAATCGCCGCCCGCGCCATGCGCCAGGTGCTGATTGAAGCCGCGCGCCGGCGCCAGACCGAAAAACGCGGAGGCGGCGCTGGCACGGTCTGCGTTACCCTGCACGGACTCCCGGAAAAGACGATGGTGGTGGGCGACGAATTGATCGTGCTGGATCGCGTTCTGGAAGATCTGGCGCGCATGAATCCGCGCCAGGCCATGATGGTGGAAAGCCGCTTCTTCGGAGGGCTCGAAATTCCGGAGATCGCCGAATTGCTCGAGGTATCGGAGGCGACGGTAGTGCGGGACTGGCGCGCCGCCCGAGCATGGCTGGCGCACGAGCTGCGAGGAACATGATGGACGCCGCTCGCTGGGATCGGGTTCAGGAGCTGTTCCACGAGGCCGCCGGCCGCTCCGCATCCGAGCGGCCGCGGTTTCTCGAGGAGACCTGCGGCGCGGACCATGAGCTGCTGGCGGCGGTGACGGCGATGCTGGA
>CAZARO010000218.1:0-4846 GCA_964487165.1 uncultured Solibacteraceae bacterium
CCGCGAGCCCCTTCTCGATCACGGTCTTGCCGCCGCGCGCCGGCCCCAGGGTCACGGGGCGGATCTCCACCGTGTTCCCCGGCTTCACCACGAATACCACCTGCCCCTCGCGGCCGGCCTGTACGGCTTCGGTGGGCACCACGGTAGCATCGCGCAGGGTATCGAGCGTCAGCGCCACGTTGACGAACTGGCCGGGCCACAGCAGGGCGTCGCGATTGTCGAACCTGGCCTTCAAATGGATGGTGCCGGTGGAGGCGTCCACGGTGTTATCGATCACCGCCAGAGACCCGGTGGCCGCCTGGCTGCCGCCATCCTGCAAGGTGACTTGTACGGGCAGGGGGTGGGCCGCGTTCAGCCGGCGGATGGCGCCCAGGTGGTCTTCGGGCACGCCGAAATTCACGAAGATGGGTTCCACCTGGTGGATCACAACCAGCGCCACGTCGTTCTCCTTCACCAGATTGCCGGGATGCACCAGCAGGTTTCCGGTACGCCCCGAGATGGGCGCCGGAATGGTGCAATAGCTGAGATCGAGCTTCGCCCTGGCAACGGCCGATTGGTCGCTCGCCAGGGTGGCGCGCGCAGTATTCACCATGGCCTCGCTAGCGCGCGCGGTGGCGCGGTTCACGTCGAGCGTGGTCTTGGCCTGGTCGGCCGTCATTTTGGAGGCCAGGTTCTCCTTATTGAGCTGTTCCTGGCGGGCAGCATCGGTCTCCGCGAACTTGGCTTGCGCCTGGTCGCGGACCAGGTTGGCTTCCGCCTGCGCCACCTGGGCCTTATCGCGATCCACCGCCGCTTCGGCCTGGTGCAGAGCTTCCTGGTAAGGACGCGGGTCGATGCGGAACAACACGTCGCCCTGTTTGACATTCTGGCCTTCGGTGAACCCGACGGATTCGAGCTGGCCGGCGATCTGTGACTTCACCTGCACAATGGCGGAAGCTTCCACCGTTCCCACCACGCGCACTTCGGTCGGCACCGATTCCTGAGTGGCCTTGGAGACCGACACCGACATGGCAGGCGGGGCGGCTGCTGCGGCCGCCGGCGCTGCTTGTTTCTGGCAGCCACAGCTCACAACGAGAGATGCGGTAATAAGTAAAAGGACACTTGTACGCAAGAGGACTCCGGTCCTTTCAATGTACCAAAGTAAAGGACTGAAAAAGGTTAAACACAGGAGCCGGGGATGGCGCGACCGCTCCCTCGCGGTCGCGGCTCAGTATGGGCGCCGAGCGGCACCGAGGCGCGACTGCGAGGGAGCGGTTGCGGGGTTTAGTACGAGGGAGCCCCCAAAAACGTCAAGCGCCCGGAGCCACATGAGTTCCAGCCACCGCTCCCTTGCGGTCGCGGCTTAGTGTGGGCAAGGAGCGTCACGGTCACCGGCGCTGTGGTATAAAGGGACCCGCGGTCTTGCGGCCGGGAGAAAACGATCATGCGAAGTGCCGCTTGCTTACTTTTCTGTCTGGCGGCTTTTGGCCAGGAACTGCCCCTCCGCATCTACACTACCGCCGATGGATTGGCGGGAAACACCATCGATCGCATCGTGCGCGATTCTCGCGGATACCTCTGGTTCTGCACTCGCGAGGGCATCTCCCACTTCGACGGGTACCAGTTCCGGAACTTCGGCGTGGACCAGGGATTGCCGGGCCCCGACTTTGACTTGGTCGAGACTCCATCAGGCGACTACTTCGTCGGGACCGGTGACGGCATCGCGCGCTTTCGCCCGGCCGATCCGGACTCCCACTTCACAGTCCTTCGGCTGGCCGGTCCGGTCAGGCATCCAATTCAGTCTCTGGCCGTGGATCCGGCCGGCGGTCTATGGGTGGGCACTACCGCCGGGCTTTACCATCTGGATCCACCGCATCCGCCCGCCATCCGGGAATGGCGATTGCGTCCGGTGGACATCGGGTTGCCGAACCAGACTTTCGAGGACGGCTCCGTCGAAGCGCTCCTGGTGGACCGCAGCGGAACGCTCTGGGCAGGCACCCGGAGCGGCCTCTATCGCCGTTTTCCCAACGGGCAAAGCGAGGGAACCCATGGCGGCCTGCCGCACCCCGATGTCACGGCGCTGCTGCAAGACCGGGAAGGGCGGTTGTGGGCCGGAACACAGCGAGGCGTGTGCCAAATCTTGCCCGATCAAAGTCTCGCGGGAAGGCGGCCCCAGGATGTGTGTCCGGCGGTACCCGGCACGGCCGGCGCCGTCATTCATTCTTTGCAGCAATCTTCGGACGATGTGTTATGGGCCGGCTCAGACGGGCTGCTGATGAGCTGGATTCCTGGAGCGGACGGCGTGTCCCGTTACACCGCCCGTAACGGTCTGCCCGGCGAAGGTACCCCGATCCTGTCGATGGCGGAAGACCTTGCCGGAAACCTGTGGGCCGGCGGATTCGGCGCTATTCGTATCGCCAAAGGCGGCTTTCGCACTTACTCGGAGCGGGACGGGTTGGATTCCGGCTTCATCGTGTCCCTTTTGGAAGATCGCAGCGGCCGGCTTTGGGCGGTGAGCAACGGCGCCCACGGCCGCGTCTTCAATCGTTTTGACGGCGGAAAATTCCAACCCGTCCGGCCCAACGTTCCACGCGGGATCGCGTGGGGCTGGGGCGCCGGCCAGATTACTCTACAGGCCCGCGGCGGGGACTGGTGGGTCCCCACCGCCATGGGAGTGTTTCGCTTCCCGAAGCTCTTCGATCTTCACCCAGCGGGGGCCGCGCGCCCAAGCGCAGCCTACGAGCCGGCGAACAGCGTGTATGCGGTGTTTGAGGATTCGCGCGGCGGCGTGTGGATGTCCATACAGATTCTCGCGGCGCCCGACGGCCCCACGCGGGCCAACGGCCTTGCCCGATGGGATCCCGCCAGCGGAGAGTTGCGGCACTTCTTGGACAGCGACAATGTACCGCAAGCCCTGGCTACCTCTTTCGCCGAAGATCGCGCCGGCGCAGTCTGGATCGGCCTGAGTACGGGATCGCTGCTGCGCTACGCGGACGGCAGGTTCCGGGTACTGCCACCGCCGAATGGCGGCACCTGGGTGGAGGCGCTGCACGTCGACCGTAGCGGCCGCCTCTGGGTTGCCAACAGGAATGGCGCGGCCAGCATCGATCCCATGGCGCCGGAATCGCCGCCGGTGATCTACAGCACCAAGGTTGGCCTCGAAACCAACAACGTGAAGTGCATCGTGGAGGATCTCGCCGGCCGCATTTATCTGGCGACCGGGCACGGAGTAGACCGCATTTCATTGGCTCCCGGGGCACCCTCGCGCATACGCCACTACACCACTGCGGACGGCCTGGCACGGGGCGAACTGGTGGCGGCTTTTTGCGACCGCCAGGGCACCCTTTGGTTCGGCACGCGCGAGGGGCTCTCCCGGCTGGATCCCGAACCCGAACGGCCGGCTTCGCCGCCGCCCATATTTATCACCGGACTGCGCGTGCGCGGCGCCCCTCGGCCGGCATCCGTCCTGGGCGAGAGCGATCTTCATGGCATCCAGTTGGCGCCGGACCAGAACCAGGTGGAACTGGAATTTGTGAGTCTCCGCTTTGGCACCGGCGAGACGCTGCGGTATCAGTATCGCCTGATGGGCCGGGACCCGAACTGGATTCCCGCCGGGGAACAACGGACGGTTACCTACGCCAGCCTGGCGCCGGGCGGCTACCAGTGGCAGGTGCGCGCGCTTACCGCGGACGGGGTGGCGAGTGAGCGTGCCGCCACCATCGGGTTCACCATTCTGCCGCACATCTGGCAACGCTGGTGGTCGCAGTTGCTGGCGGCGGTGTTTGCTTGCGCCATCCTCTACAGCCTTTACCGCTATCGATTGACCCGCCTGCTCGAAATGGAGCGGCTGCGTACCAGAATTGCCACCGACCTGCATGACGATATCGGCAGCACCTTGTCGCAGATCGCCATACTAAGCGAGGTGGCGCAGCGGCATCCCTCCGGTGAGTCGCGCGAACAGCCTTTGGTGGATATCGCCGGCCTTTCGCGCGAGCTGGTGGATTCCATGAGCGACATCGTATGGGCGATCGATCCGGAACTGGACCGGTTAGACGATCTGACGCATCGCATGCGCCGTTTTGCCGGCGATCTCTTCAGCTACAACGGCGTGCGGGTGCGGTTTCAGGCGCCCGGCGGGGAAAAGAATCCCCGCGTGGACGCCGACATCCGCCGCCAGGTGTACCTCATTTTTAAGGAGAGCCTGCACAACTCGGCGCGCCATTCCGGGTGCAGCGAAGTGGATATCCGGCTACAAATGGACGGCGGCTGGCTGGAACTGGCCCTCGCCGACAACGGCAAGGGGTTCGACCTGGCGCGCGTCGGGTGCGGCCACGGCCTGGCCAGCATGGCCCACAGGGCGAAGCTATTGGGAGGCGAACTAGCGGTGGAGACCGCGCCCGGGCGCGGCGCAGCGCTCAAACTTCGCGTGCCGGTAGGCCGGAGCCCGGTGACGTCCTGGAGAACATTCCCGCACAAGTGGGTGGGGCATGGGTGGCGCCTCGGCCATAGTCGGCCACGCAATCCCTACCCATTTGTGCGGTGACGAATGCTCTGGTACGCCATACGATTCACTATCGGAGGGAGCGCGCCAATCCTCTTCCCGCAAATGGAGGCTATATGCGAAACACAACGCTGAGATTCGTAACCGGAAATGGCGCCGCCGTGTTCCTGGCGCTGGCATTCTCCGTGGCTCTGGGAGGATGCAACAGCATAGCGCGAATGGGCGGCGCCGCAGCGGACGATTTCCCGGCTGCCGGCGGCGATACTGCGGGTGTCGAGCTTCGCGGGCTTCCCTCCGTGGACGCTTTGCCTCCGGCGGTGCCGGAAGCTCAGAGGCGTGCGCAGGTGGCCGCGGTGACCGGACCCC
>CAZARO010000218.1:4856-7572 GCA_964487165.1 uncultured Solibacteraceae bacterium
GCATTGCCATTTTCGCAGGCGGGCGAGGTGCGGGTGATCGGCGGCGATGGGACCGTATACGTATCCGGTTACAACGGCGTGGGAGCGGTGCGGGACGGTAAACTGATCTGGGCGTTCAAGGCACCGAACCCCCGCTTGACCATGTCCGACGATGGCCGCATCTGGTTCCCTATCTCTGGCGGAGGCGGATATTATTGTCTCAATCGAGCCGGTCAGGGTGGGATGTTCCTCGGAAGGGCCGTGCCCCCCGATGCCGCAGAGGAGCCCCGTGCGGGGTGCACCGGAGGCCGGCGGACGGTGGTAGTAGACGGGCCTACCGGACGGCGCATCGAAGGGCATCTGGAGTACGCGTGTACCGGGCCGCAGGCCGTGGTGGGGCCAGACGGCATGGTTTATGCCGGGACGGAAGCTCCGGATATCCGCGGGTTTACGCCGGACGGCGCCGCGGCTTGGAAGATCGCGACTTCTTGCGCGGTGCAGAAGCTGCTTGGCGGGCCTGGGGGACGGGTCCTGTTTGCCTGCCAGGATCTGTCCCTTCACTACATCGAAAACGGCACCCTGCGATGGAGCAAACCGGGAGATGGCGAAATCACCATGGGAGACCTCCTGCGTCCCACTTCCAGTTTCGTTGGTCTCATGGATCGTAACGGGACGACTTATCTCGTCGACAGCGCAGCGGATGGAGCGGCCCACGTTCATGCGCTGAGCGCGGCGGGTGACATGATATGGACGCTGAAGACCCCCAGTTTCATGGCGTCCTCAATAGCGTTTGACGGCCAGGGGCGCATCTACCTGGCCGGCGCGCGCGGGTTGAGCAGCGTAGTGGCTTGCATCTCCGATTAAGCGCTTGACGGGAAGTGTATGGCGATCTTCCGACAGAGATTCGCGATCGAGTCCCCTTTGCCGGTGGACGAAGCTCGGAAAAAACTACTGGCGGTGGTGGAGACCGATCTGCCGAAGTGTGCCAGGTGCGGGCTAATGCTGGCCTGGGGCGCGCTCTTCTGTACCAGTTGCGGGCAGGCGGTGAGCCGGGACGCGCGTCCACCGCGATCTCCGATACTGCGCGCCTTCTCTTCGCGGCGAGGGTTGGAGTTCGAGGGCATCGTCCGGCCGCAAGGATTCCGCATCAGCCGCAACATTTCCTATCAGAATGCCTGCATTCCGATCGTCACGGGGCAATTCGAACCCTCCAGCTTAGGGACGAGAATCGTAATTGAAATGAAAATGCATCCGCTGGGGTGGGTGCTGCTGGTTGGAGGCATGGGGCTAATGTCCTTCGTGCCCGCCGTTATTCTGGCTGCGGACCAGAAATCGTCCAACTTACTGGCAATCGCGGCGTTGGCGGCGCCATGCTTTATCTTCACGGTGTGTTGGGTCGCGTTTACAGCGGAAGCGAGCATCGCGCGGACGGCGATGCGGCGGATTTGGGAAAACGCCGCGATTTGAATTCTGAAACGTCAACGGTCCGGCATCCAAACGCAGCGGAAGCCCACCTCTTGATGTGAGGAGCCGGGCGCTGCCTGATCCCGCGCAGACACGCGCAGCATCGCCGTACCGCGGCTCCACGCCGAGCCACCGCGAACCACCAGCTTGTCTCCGGCATCCGGACCCTTCGGATCGACCGCCGGACTTTGCCGATAGTAGTCCGCGGCGTACCAGTCCGCGGTCCACTCCGCGACACTGCCGAGCATATCGTGCAAGCCGAATGCATTCGGTAACTTCAGTCCGACTGTGCCGTCCGTCTGGGTGCCGGCGACGACTGCGATGTCCTGCAAAGGTCCGTAGCGGGCACTGTCGGTTCCACCTCGGGCGGCAAACTCCCACTCGGCCTCACTGGGCAGACGGCCTCCCGCCCACTTGCAATAGGACACCGCTTCCGCCCAAGTCAATTGAGCAATGGGCCTCTTCTTGTTTCTCCCCGCAAAATCGCGGCGCGGAATTTGCGGGCATTCCGACGCGCTCTGATATCCATAATCGCGGAAATTTTCCTGGCATTCTCTTTCGTCACTCTCGAGAAATTTATTGTGCTCCGCCGGATCGCCCGGCATACGAGCTCCCGTGTCGTGGGAGAATTTCTCGTAAGACAAATCCATCACCTCGGTCTCGCCCAGCCAGAATCCCTTGCTGATGGTTACCGGATGCGGCGGCATCTCGTCCTGGCGGCATTCGCTGTCTCCTGTTGAGCACCCCATGCGGAAGCTTCCCGGCTGAATCCACAGGTAACGCTGCCCGTCCACCGGGTTTACTCGCGCCTGCGGCAGGCTGGGCTGCGCTGGAGCTGGAGGCGCCGCGAGGGGCACCCCTGACGGCACCCCCTTGCGCAATTCGTCCATCTTGATGCGCGCCACTTCCGCAAATCGCCCCTTGGGATATCGCTTTAGATAGCTCTTGAACAACGCGGGGTCCCGGCTGTCCTTTACCGAGTTCCAGTACACCAGCTCGGGGTCCTCAGGGGAAGGACGGGACGGGGGCACGACGCCGGCGGCGGGCGCGGCAGGCGCGGCAGACCCGGCGGGCGGCCGGAAATAGAATTCTCCGATCACGCCGGAGTAAATGTACGGCAACTGCTCATGCCCGGAGTCGCGATCCACTTCCGTCCGGACGCGATTGAATACGCCGTCGAGCGTCAGTCCCGGCTCGTTGAGGGTTGCTATCAAGTGCTGGGTGAACAGCCCATGGCCGCTTGCCGGATTATCGTCGGCCACTTTTCCGGCAG
>CAZARO010000219.1:0-2886 GCA_964487165.1 uncultured Solibacteraceae bacterium
CCGCTACGCGCCGCGGGCGGAGGGCGAGCGCGTGCGGCCGTTGGCGATTGTTCCGGCGGTGGCCGTGAATCTCACCGATTCCGTGGCCGTCTTTCCGGCGGTGACGGCGCGTAAGGTGCAGGTTGGAGTGCATGCCAACGTGGCCCCCGCCGCGGGCGATCTGCATCTCGATCTGCCCTCGGGGTGGAAATCCGTGCCGCCATCGCAGCCCCTCAAACTGGCGGGAGTGGGCGAGGAAGATCAGTTGACCTTTGAGGTGACACCGCCGGCCGGCGAGGGAACCTCCACACTGAAGGCTGTAGCGACGGTAAACGGGCGCGCCGTGGAAAACGGCGAGTATACCATCAGCTACCCGCATTTTCCGCCGCAGACTCTCTTCCCGCCGTCGGACGTGAAACTGGTGCGCGCGAATATCGAAGTGAAGGCGCACCGCGTGGGCTACATCATGGGCGCCGGCGACCAGATGCCGGACGCGCTGCGGCAATTGGGCCTGGAGGTGACGCTGCTCTCAAAAGCGGATCTGGAACAGGGCGATCTCTCGCGCTTCGACGCCATTGTGGCGGGCGTGCGCGCCTACAACGTGCGCGCCGATCTGAAGGCCAACCAGGCGCGCCTCATGAGCTACGTCAAGAACGGCGGCCGGTACATCGTGCAGTACCAGAATGCCGACCCCGCGCTGAGCCTGGGGCCGTACCCGTTCACCGTGCCGGGCGGCAATCACTATCGCATCACGGTGGAAGAAGCGCTGGTCACGTTCCCGCACGTGGACAGTCCGCTACTGCAGTATCCGAACAAAATTCTTCCCAAGGATTTCAACGGTTGGATCCAGGAGCGCGCGGTCTACGTGGCCACGCAATGGGACAAGCAGTATCAGACCGTGATGTCATCGCACGATCCCGGCGAGGAGCCCATGGAAGGCGGCGAATTGTGGACGCACTATGGCAAAGGCGTCTACATTTTTACGGCCTACGCCTGGTTCCGGCAATTGCCCGCGGGCGTTCCGGGCGCGTTCCGCCTGTTCGCCAATCTGCTGAGCGCGAGGTAGCGGGGCGAGCGCTCCGCTCGAGTCTGAAACCGCTAAGTGGGGTAGGCTGGCAACCTGCGGCGACTTAGTAAGCCGCCCCTGGCCCTTCGGGCCTTTCGCGGGCTGAAGCCCGCGCCACCGGGACGTGTCGTTCCGCCTGGTGGGGTGGGCTTCAGCCCGCCAGTTAGGGAGCAAATGGCCAACCGCCAGCGGCGGGTTAGTAACAATATTAGTAACCCGCCCGGTCCGCACTATCGATACAGCGGCAGGCCGATTGCCGGGGCACCCTGGGTCGCAGTATGCCATCCTGCCCCACATTTCCGGAGAGTTCGTCCAGCGCGCGAACCTCAGAGCCTCATTTGGCCGCCCCACGCGGAGGGTACACGGCCAGCCACTGGGAGACCGTGCCGGCGGGCATCACGTAGTGCTTCCGGTAGGGAAATACCAGCGAATTGGGCGGGCCGATCAGGGTTCGCACCTGGGGCATCGCAGTCAGGGGAAACGGTCCGTCGGTAACCATTCGCGGTGGCGCCGCGGTGCTGCCGGCACCCACGGGAGCCACCACCGCAGCACCGCTGCCCACCGGCTTGGCGGTGAACGGCGAAGTCTCCCCGGCGATCTCCAAACTCTGGAATGAGATCCCGATCGCGAGATATTCAAACGGGACGAAATGGTGCTCGACGCGGCTGATGCGGCCATGCGCCACAGCGCCCGCCGGAATCGCCACCTCCTTCGATTGGTAGGGGTGAACGTCGTGTACCACAGTTGCCGATATCGGATCGCCCGCCGCGGATGTCTCCGTATCGATGCTCTGGTCGATCCGCAGGTCCAGCACGTACCGGCGCGGCGGCGGCCCCGGCACTGGCGGTTTCGGGGCCGCTTCCGCCGCCTTTTCGGGCATTACCGGCGGCGCCACGAAACGCACATCCGATTGCGCCTGGTATTCCCGGCAATTCGAAAAGGCCGTGGTATTATCGCTCTCCTGTCCGTTCCGCACGATCATATGGAGGTGGCTCTCCCGCGGGAGCAGGAAACTCCCGTCGCCAATCTCAACGCGCTGGTAGTCGAGCGTGCTGGTGGCTTCGCACAGCCCCGTCTCGGCGGGGAGCTGCCGCGCCTGCAGGATGACGCGCTCGATTTCGAGCGATTCCGGATTCACCTCGAACGTGCCGCTGTACCCCACGGTCGCCCAGGAACTGTAAGTCCGAATCTCATAATGGCTCGCACTCCTGGCCACGGTGTAGCCGTAGACCAGAACCTGCTGCCCGCCGCGGGCCTGCTGGCCGCGAAAGTCAAACTGCGTGGCGTCGTTATCGAAGATGTCCAGCAGGTACCCGCCGAAAGATCCCGTTCCGAACGGGCCGCTATCCACGATCTGGTCGATTTCCGTCATATCGAATGCGCTTGCTCCGGGCCAGGAATGGATTTCGTCTCTCGTCCCTTTCGCCACGTCCAGGCGCAGGCGGTCGGTGTCATCCAGGCGCAGAGTTTTTGCATCTTGGCCGCAGGGCGTTCCGTGGTGAGGCTTCGCGGGCGCGTAATACATGCGGTCGATGGTTTGGAGACACGCGTATTTCGGGATGCGCCTCATTGTCGCGAGCACTTTCGCGCGCGCCTGATTGAGCACCGCGGCGGCGTCGGGCGGAGTTTGGGCGTGCGGAGTTTGGGTGTAGAGAACAGCGGCTGCCAGCAACAGCATCGATCTCATGTGTCGCCCTCCATCAGTTTGCCGCACCGGGGCTGGCGGTGATCCAATGCAACACCGTACCGGCCGCCATCACGTGGTGTTTCTCCTTGGGAAACACCACCGAGTCCGGCGGAGGAGTGGGAATTCGCTGCGCCAGGCCGCGCAACAGGTCGAC
>CAZARO010000219.1:2896-7563 GCA_964487165.1 uncultured Solibacteraceae bacterium
TGCCGTAGAAATGCGCCGGAGGTTCGGTTCTCGCCGCAAATGGCGACGGGCCCCCATCGAACTCCACGCTCTCGAATGCGATTCCGATCGATAAATATTCCATGGGCGAGAAATGGTGTTCGATGCGGCTGATCCGGCCGTGTACCACGGCGCCAGCGGGAATCAGAGTCTCCGCGGACTGATAGCTGTGAATGGCATGCACCACGGTTGCCGAGACCGGGTCGCCCGCCGCTGATGTTTCGGTATCGATGGCGGTGTTCAAGCGCAGATCCACGGCAAGTTTGGGAGGGACCGGCGGCCGGACGTTGCCGGGCGCGGTTGGCGTCTCCCGTTCGGCAGTGGGGGTATCGAAGCGGAGCGCCGATTCCGCCCGGTATTCGCGGCAGCCGCTGAATACCGCGGTATTGTTGGTCTCCTGGCCGTTTCGTGAAATCAGGCGGAGCTGGCTCTGCCGTGGGAGCAGAAGGGTCCCGTCGCCGATGGTGACGCGCTGGTAGTCCAGGGTGGTATCGGCCTGGCAGAGGTGCGTCTCGTCGGGCAGTTCGGGAGTCTGAATGGTGACGCGCTGGATTTCGAGCGACTCCGGGTCCACCTCGAAAGTGCCGCTGAAACCCGTGGTCAGCCAGGCACCGTCGGCCCGGATCTCATAATGGCTGACTGTCTCCGCCACCACGTAACCGAAAACCATCACCTGTCTGCCCTCGCGGCTCTTCTGGCCGCGGTAATCGTAGTGCGTGCCATCGTTATCGAAGATGTCGAGCAGTTGCCCACCGAAGGTACCGGTTCCGAACGGCCCGCTATCCACCATCTGGTCGATCTCCGTCAGGTCGAAGCGGCTGGCTTGGGGAAAGGAATGGATCTCGCCGTCTACCCCCTGCGCCACTTCCTGCCGCACGCGGTCGGTGGAATCGATGCGCAGAGGCTTATGCCTGCTTTTTTGGTCGGCGCTCATCCGGTCGCAGGAAGCGGCTTCAAAATGAGCCGCGGCGGGTGCGTAGTAGGTGCGATCGATGGTTTGCAGGCACGTGTACTTCGGCAGACTCCGCATCGTAGTGCGGATCTTCGTCCGCGCGCCGTCGAGCACGTCGTCGGGATCGGGCGCCGTTTGGGCGTACGCCACGGCGGCCACCAGCAAGAGCATCAGTCCCATTCGCCGGCCCCCTCATATTGCAGTCTACCGGATCTCGCGCACAGGTGGCCGATTGCCGGCCGGTGTGGGCCGAACAAGGGGCACGAAAACCTTCGTGGGGCAGGCAATCGTGCCTGCAGGCCGCCTGAAAGGCGTGGGGGCCCTCTGGGCACAGCCAGGATTGGATGCCCCACGGAACTGCCACAGCAGGTTTTCGACCGTGCCCATCTCGGCCGTTATTTGGATGCCGCGGTGATCCAGAACGACGTGCCACCGGCGGCCATCACGTGGCGCTTCTCGCCCACAAACACGAAGGAGTTCGGCGGCCCGTCGGGGACGGGCGTCTTCAGCATCGTGCCCGCCAGCGACGTGACCATGCTCGCCCCGCCGTTCTTGCCTTCCAGCAGGGCGGCGAACGGCGACGGCTCGCCGTCTATCTCCAGGCTCTCCCACGCGATCCCCACGATGACATGCGCGATCGGCAGCAGGTGGCGCTCGATCAGATTGAGGCGGCCGTGGGCCACCGCGCCGGCCGGAATCAGAGTCTCGGCGGAATGCGGAGGGTGAACCGCGCGCACTACCGCTGCCGACACAGGATCGCCCGCCGCGGCGGTGTCGGTGTCGATCGGCGTGGCCAGCCGCAGCTCTACCGTGAGCCCGGCAGGCAGCGGCGCGCGCGGTCTTTCGGCGGACTCGGTGGCGGCGGCCGGCGTGGCGGAGGGCGCATCGAAATGCACCACCGATTGCGCCTGGTATTCGCGGCAATCCGTGAAGGCGATTTCGTTTTCGGTTGCCCGTCCGTCGCGCAACGCCAGGCGGATCTGGCTCTGCCGCGGCAGCAGGAAGGTGCCGTCGCCAATCTGCAGGCGCTGGTAATCGAGCGTGCTATCCGCCTCGCAGAGCCCGGTCTTCCCGGGCAGTTCTGCGGTCTGCAGGGTGATGCGCCCGATGTCGAGCGACACCGGGTCCACCTCGAAGGTACCGCCGTACGGCGTGGTCCACCAGGTGTCGCCCTCCGGCGCGCCGTACTGGATACGATAGTGGCTGGCGCCCTGCATCACGGCATAACCGTATACCAGAACGTGGCTGCCGTCTCGGGTTTTCTCCCCGATGAAGGCGTACTTTGTGGCATCGTTGTTAAAGATGTCCACCAGGTACCCGCCGAAGGAGCCGGTTCCAATGGGCCCGCGGCTTACGATCCGGTCGATGGCGGCGATATCGAAACGTGTGGCCCCGGCCCACGAATCGATTTCCCGTTCCGCTCCCTGCGCTACGTCCAGGCGCAAGCGGTCGCTTACGTCGGGCCGGAGAGGGTTCTTGCCGCTCTTATTGTCGGCGGCCATCTGCCCGCAGGACGGGTTACCGCGATTCGGCTGGGCGGGCGCTAAGTAGGTGCGGTTGATGGTTTGAACGCACGCGTATTTCGGCAGCCGCGCGGTGGCGGCGTTGATATTCGCCCGCGCACGGCGCAGTACGTCTGCCGGGTCCGGCGCCGTTTGCCCGTGCACAATGGCCGCCGCGAAAAGCACTGCTACAGAAAGCCGAATCATCCGTGGGCCTCCCACGTGGAAGTGTAACACCACGCCAATTGGCGAGGTGTATACTGACTGCAACTGAAGGAGGATTAGATTGTCACGATCTGTGGCTCTGTCCGTCTTATTGGCCTGCGCATTGCGAGCGCCGGCGCAATCCCCGGTTCTGATCAAGCTCAACGTCGCTGCCACCGACGCAAAAGGCGCAGCCGTCACCGATTTGAACGCCGCCGATATCCAGGTACGCGAAGACGGCAAGGTGCAACGTACGGTATTTTTCCGCTTCGCGGGGAACAAGGGCCAGATCGCCAAGCCCGCGCCTGAAGAGTTCATCAATCGGCCGTCGCCGCCGCTCACCCTGATCCTGCTCGACCGCTGGAACGAGAAGGAGCTGACCCTGGCCAGCGCGTGGCAGGACGTCGCCACCGCGGTGGGGCACCAGGAGACGGTCGACCGGTTCTTTATTTATTTTCTGGCGAACCGTGGCGATCTCGTCCCCGTGCGGGCGCTGCCCTCAATCGAGACCGATTTGCGCGCCGTGAATCAGCCGGCCCCCGCGGATCTCGTGGCCAAGCTGAATGACGTGGTGCGCACGCTTACGGGCCTGCGCGACGTCAGCAATACCGATCCGCTGGTACGTGCGGACAGGACCATCGAGGCTCTGGGGATCGTCTCCCGGATGGCTGCGATCGCGGGGCCCAAGAACCTGATCTGGGTTTCGCACGGCTTCCCCGAGCAGGTGCTGAGTCTGACGAATCAGTGGGTCGATTACACTCCCCACCTGTTGGAACTGTGCCAGCTGGCCGCGGGCGCGCAAATCGCCATCTACTCGGTGGACCAGTCGGCCGAAGGGGCGGGAGCGGATGTGGGCAGCGTGTCCCGGCAGACACTCGAACTGGTGGCGGCGCAGACCGGAGGACGCTGGTACCCGAGCGGCAGAACCAGCGACGCGGTCAACGGCTCCGCCACCGATGCACGAGGCCGTTACCAGCTGGCTTACTACGCGCCGGCTCGCGAGGGCGGCCCGAAGCAGCACAAGATTCGCGTCGAGTCGGCGCGTAAGGGGATTCATCTGCTGACGCGGCAATCCTATTTCGGCGATGACGCCGCGCCCGGTGCGGACCAAGCGGAGGACGCCTTTACCGCCCAGAGCCACAGCCCGTTCGACGCCACGGATATCGCGCTGCGGGTGGCGACGTCGCATAAACCTTCGGCCATCCATCTCGACATTCATGTCGATGCGGCCGACGTCTACCTGGAACACCGCGGCGACCGGTATCGCGGCAGCCTCAGCACGAAGGTCGCACTCTACCGCGACGGCGAGTTCGAGGACGCCCAGCCTGCCGTGCACCTGGATGTCGACTTCACTCAGGAGCAATACGACAGTGCGTTGAAGAATGGGATCGTTATTCCACGGGACGTGACAGTCAAGGACCAGATTCAGCAGATGCGAGTGATGGTGTTCGACCGCGCGCTGCGCGGGTTGGGCTCGGTGACGATTGCGGTGAGGTAGCCAGCGCTGCGCGCTCGATCTCGCTTCGCGATATACGGAGAATCCGCCTCCGGTTGGAGTTCGGCCCTCTGCTCTCTAACTGGCGGGCTGAAGCCCACCCCACCAGTCGGATCGACACATCTCGGTGGGGTGGGCTTCAGCCCGCCAGCCGGAGGCTCCACCTCCGGCTACAGAATCTTCGTCGGACGATATCCCGGGCGGTACTTGACTCTCAGTTTTTTGCCCGGATCGCTGACCACTTCCACCAGCAGCTTGCGGAATCCTTCATTAGGATTGGCGGCCGGGTAGTAAGTCACAGTGTAGGCGTTGCTCATTTCCTCACGGACGTCTTCGAGCGCCTCCACCTGCTTCTGCCAGGTGCGCGCCCAATAAGCTTTACCGCCGGTGCGCTGCGCCAGGCGGCGGAACACGTTGCTCGAAATGGGATCCTTGTTCACTTCGCTGGTGGAGATGACGTAGATGGGGATGCCCTCGTCTTCGGCCACGGCGCGCA
>CAZARO010000220.1:0-7555 GCA_964487165.1 uncultured Solibacteraceae bacterium
CATCGCCAACCGCATCGGCGTCTTCATCATGCTGGAGGCGGTGCGGCTGATGCAGGCGGAAGATCTCACCATCGAAGAGGTGGATGCGCTCACCGGCCACGCTATCGGCTGGCCGCGGACGGGAACTTTCCGCCTCGCCGACCTGGTTG
The DNA here is from genome assembly GCA_964487165.1 of uncultured Solibacteraceae bacterium. Classification (GTDB taxonomy): domain Bacteria; phylum Acidobacteriota; class Terriglobia; order Bryobacterales; family Bryobacteraceae; genus PALSA-129. The sequence goes on from CAZARO010000220.1 coordinate 150, forward strand.
GGCTGGACGTGCTGGCGCACGTGGCTTCGAATTTCGCCGGCTCCCACCCCGCGGCGTTGCCCGGATTCTTCCGCACCATGTTGGAGCGGCGCTGGCTGGGCGACAAGACCAGGCAGGGTTTTTACCAGAAGCACCGCGATCACGAAGGCAAGGAGATCCGGCTGGTCCTCGACTGGAAGAGCTTGGAATATCACCCGGCAGTCCGGCCGAAGCTTCACTCGCTGGAGGTGGCCAAGAACTCCGAGAAGCTCCAGGATCGCCTGGGCGTGCTGCTGACTGGAGACGTCAAGAAAGATAAGGCGGCGCGTTTTCACTGGCACCTTCTGAGTGCGCTTTGGAACTACGCGGCCGAATGCCTGCCGGAAATCGCCGAAGATGCCGCCAGCGTGGATCGCGCTATGCGCGCCGGCTTCAACTGGGAAATGGGTCCGTTCCAACTTTGGGACGCGGCCGGCGTAGCGCAGACGGTGGAGCGCATGAACGCGGCGGGCGAACCGGTGAGCGCCAATGTCGAACGCCTGCTGGCCTCCGGTGGCACCGGATGGTACCGCCATGACGGCACGGAATGTTTCGATCTCGCCAGCGGCTCTTACCGCCCGGTGGCGAAGGCCGCCGGCATCGCCCGAGTGGCCGATTTCCGCACGGAGAAGAGCGTCGTCCGCCATAATCCCGGCGCCTCGCTGGTGGATTTGGGCGACGGCATCGCCTGCCTGGAGCTGCACTCGAAGAAGACCGCCATCGGCGGCGATATTATTCGGCTGGTGACGGAAACGCTGCGTGCCGACGGCGACGCGGTGCGCAACTTCGACGCCTTCGTGATCGCCGCCGATACCGACAACTTCTCCGTGGGCGCGAACCTCATGCAACTGCTGCTGAGCATGCAGGAAGGCGAGTGGGATGAGCTCGATCTGGCGGTCCGCGCGTTTCAGCGTATGACGGCCTCCATCAAGTTCTGTCCGCGGCCCGTGGTGGTGGCGCCGTTCGGATTATGCCTGGGGGGCGGGGCGGAGATCGCCCTGCATGGCGCCCGGCGCCAGGCGCATGCCGAGCTCTACATGGGTCTGGTGGAAACCAGCGTGGGGATTTTGCCGGCCGCCGGCGGCTGCAAAGAGATGACGCTGCGGGCAGTGGATTCCGCCGGCGCGGATACCTTGCGGCATCATTTCGAGAGCATCGCCATGGCGAAAGTTTCCACCTCCGCGATGGACGCCCGGCGGCTGAGCTTGCTGTCGCCAGGCGACGGCATCACCATGAATCGCGAGCGCCTGTTGAGCGACGCCAAGGAACTGGCACGCGAGATGGCCAGTGCGGGATACGCTCCGCCGGTGCCGCGGACCGACATCCCTGCGCCGGGCGAGAATCAGCTGGCCACGCTGAAGCTCGGGGTGCATTTGATGCGCCAGGGCGAGTACATCAGCGATCACGACGTCAAGGTGGCCAACCGCGTGGCCTACGTTCTTTGCGGCGGCGCGGTGACGCCCGGAACGCCGGTGAGCGAGCAGTATCTGCTGGATCTGGAGCGCGAGGGATTCCTCTCGCTGTGCGGCGAGAAGAAGACGCAGGAGCGGGTGGCGTTTACGTTGAAGACGGGCAAGCCGCTGAGGAACTAAGAGGACAAGAGTTCACCACAGAGGCACAGAGACACAGAGAAAACCAAAGAAAGAAAAACTAAAGCAGAGAGCACAGAGGAGGCAGAGGGCACAGAGATAACACGGCTGGACTTCGCTGGTATGCTCGTCTTGCCCGATGCGTGAAAAAGTTTGACAGGTTACGGAAGTGAGAAAACGCAATTCACCAGAGAGCACAGGGTCAAACCTCGCTATCTTAATTTTTTCTCTGTGCCTCCGTGCCTCTGTGGTGAGTTGTTTTTGATTTGGCAGTAAGAGCGGTAAGAGAGGTAATTATGAGAGAAGCAGTCATCGTGAGCGCAGTGAGAACGGCATGCGGCAAGGCGCCCAAAGGCACCCTGCGTGCCACGCGGCCGGACGATCTGGGCGCGATCGCCATCAAGGGCGCGCTCGGGCGTGTACCGAACCTCGATAAGAAAGAAGTGGAGGACGTGATCATCGGCTGTGCCATGCCCGAGGCGGAACAGGGCATGAACGTGGCCCGTACCGCGTCGTTGCGCGCCGGCATACCGATTGAGGCCGCCGCCATGACCATCAACCGCTTTTGCGCATCCGGCCTGCAGTCGATCGCGCTCGCGGCCGAGCGAATCCGCGGCGGCGGCGCGGACGTCATCGTCGCCGGCGGCGCGGAATCCATGTCCTTCGTGCCCATGGGCGGCAACAAGATCTCCATCAATCCCTGGCTGATGGAGCATTATCCGGACTCTTACCTCTCCATGGGCCTGACCGCCGAACGCCTGGCGCACCGTTACGGCATTGCGCGCGAGACGGCGGACCAGTTCGCGCTCGAAAGTCACCAGAAGGCGATCGCCGCGCAGACAGGCGGCCGATTCGCTGACGAAATCGTCTCCGTGCCGGTCACGTTCACCGCGCCGGACGCGAAATCCAAGCCCAGGAAAACCGAGATCGAGTTCAAAGTGGACGAGGGGCCGCGCGCCGATACTTCGCTGGACGCATTATCGAAGCTGAAGGCGGTATTCCACGCCCATGGCACGGTGACGGCCGGGACATCCTCGCAAACTTCCGACGGAGGCGCCGCCGCCGTGATCATGTCCGGCGAACGCGCGCAAGCCTTGGGAATCCGGCCGATGGCGCGCTTTGTCTCTTACGCCTATGCCGGGTGCCTGCCCGAGGAAATGGGGATCGGACCGGTTTACGCCATCCCCAAAGCGCTCAAGCTGGCGGGGCTCACGCTGGACCAGATCGACCTGATCGAATTGAACGAGGCCTTCGCGGCACAGTCGCTCTCCGTGATCAAAGTGCTGGGGCTGGACATGGCGAAGGTGAACGTGAACGGAGGCGCCATCGCGCTGGGCCATCCGCTGGGCTGCACGGGCGCCAAATTGACCGCTACTCTGCTGCAGGAAATGAAGCGGCGCAAGGCGAGGTACGGCATGGTCACCATGTGCGTGGGCGGGGGCATGGGAGCAGCGGGAATTTTCGAGAATTTGAATTAGAAGGGGAAAAAGACATGGCAACAACCAACACAGTGGTAACCGCAAAGCGGGCAAAGGGCGGCAGTTTTCTCACCGAGGAACGCCAGCCGCAAGATATATTCACGCCGGAGGATTTCTCCGAAGAGCAACGGCAAATCGCCAAAACAACCATCGAGTTCGCCACCAACGAGGTGCTCCCCGCGGCCGGTGAGATCGAGGCCAAGAATTTCACCGTCACCCGCAACTTGCTGCGCAAGGCCGGCGAACTGGGACTGATGAGCGTCGACGTGCCCGAAGCTTACGGCGGGCTTGAACTGGACAAAGTGACGTCTGCCATTGTCGCCGAATCCATGAGTCAGTTGGCCAGTTTCTCGGTGGCCTTCAGCGCGCACGTGGGCATCGGCACTTTGCCGCTGGTCTGGTACGGCACCGAGGCGCAAAAGCACAAGTATCTGCCCAAGCTGGCCACCGGCGAGTGGATCGCCGCGTACGCGCTGTCGGAATCCACCTCGGGTTCCGATGCCATGCATTGCCGCACGCGCGCGGTGCTCTCGGAAGATGGCAAGCATTACGTGCTCAACGGCGAGAAGATGTGGATCAGCAACAGCGGTTTCGCCGACGTGTTCACGGTCTTCGCCAAGATCGACGGCGAGAAGTTTTCCGCCTTCATCATCGAGCGCGATACTCCGGGCTTTTCAGTCGGCAAGGAGGAACACAAACTCGGCATTCGCGGCTCCTCCACCTGTCCGCTGATTCTGGCCGATTGCCAGGTGCCGGTGGAGAACCTGCTGGGCGAAGCTGGCAAAGGCCATCACATCGCGTTCAACATCCTCAATATCGGACGCTTCAAGCTGGGCGCCGCATGCGTGGGAGGCGCGCGCAACAGCCTGATGAACGCCATCCGGTACTCCAAAGAGCGCAAGGCGTTCGGTAAATCCATCTCCGAATTCGGCCTGATCCAGGAAAAGCTGGCGGAGTGCGCCACCGGCATCTACACCGGCGAATCGCTGGTGTATCGCACCATCGGGATGATCGACGCCGCCCTGGCGGATGTGGATGCTGGCGCGGAAGGGGCATCGCGCGAGATCCAGAAGCGCATCGAGGAATACGCCGTGGAATGCTCCATCCTGAAGGTCTGGGGATCGGAGATGCTGGACATGGTGGTGGACCACGTGCTTCAGATTTTCGCCGGATACGGCTACGTGGAGGAGTACCCGGCCGAGCGCCCGTATCGCGATTCGCGAATCAATCGCATCTTCGAAGGCACCAACGAGATCAATCGCCTGATCATCACCGGGTGGCTGATGAAGCGGGCGGTCGCGGGGCAATTGCCGCTGCTGGCGGCGATCAAGCACCTGATGGACGAGGTAATGTCCGGCCCGACGGCGTCTGAAGAGCGCGAAGGTCCGCTGGCCGAGGAGCACAAGATGCTCGCGAGCGCCAAGAAACTGGCTCTCTTCGCCGCCGGCGCCGCCTCGCAGAAATATGGCCAGGGATTGGCCGAGCAGCAGGAAATCATGGGCGCGCTGGCCGATTGCATCATGGAAGTCTACGCTCTGGAAAGTGCCCTACTGCGCACTGAAAAACTGCTGGCTGCCAGAGGCGCGAACGGCGCCCGACAGGCCGTCGCGATGACGCAATATTACGCCGTAAAGTCGCTGCACACGGTGGAACTGGCGGCGCGCAAGGTGATTGGAGCGGTGGCCGAGGGGGACATGCTGCGGACGCAGGTGGCCATCCTGCGCCGGCTGGCCAAGTACGAGCCGGCCGACACCGTCGCGTTGGGCCGGCAGATCGCCCGCCATGTGCTCGCAGCGGGACGCTATTCGCTGTAGGGCTCCGCGAGCGCACGTCCAAGACTGGGAACCGCGCTTCTACCCGTTCGCCAGCCGACGTGAGCGGCATATCACTGGAGGAATATCCATTCACACCTGCCCGGTCAAGCAATGCGGACATGCGGGTACGCCGCAATCTTGCTGTCTTCCGTCATGATCGGGCAGTGCAAGACGCGGGCCGTCGCCACCAGTAGTCGGTCGGCTGGATCGCGATGGAAAGGTTGTGGCAGTTGCGTGGACTCCACTACGATCTGCGGGTTGAGGGGCAGAAGGGACACGCCAGCCACAGCGAGAGCGCTTTCTATCCAGGGCCCGACATGGCGATCGAGCTTCAGCCTTCCGTACTCCACAAGTTTAGCGACTTCCCAACAGGAGATGATGCTAACGCCGAATACGCGATCGACACCACGTTCGAGAAGATCGCGATGCTTAGTACTCCATTTCATAAGTTCGCCGACGTATTCTGCTGCAACCGCTCCCTGATGGTCGCGGCTCTGAACGAGGCTGCATGTAGAGCCGCGACCGTAAGGGAGCGGTTGCAGTTCGGTCTGCGGAATACGCAACTGTATTTGCGAACTGGAGTACTTAGCTTGCAAGCGATCCGGTCGAGCAACCCACCAAACCCAAATGTGGGTGTCGAGAACGATCACTTCAGGGCGTCCCAGTCCTCACTGGCGACAGGCTCCAACGGCTCGCGGAATTCGAGAACCGAATCCCGGAGGCTTCCGCCAACCGCCGCTGCCGATGCTGCGGCCTTAGAGACCACCAACACTTCAACCGGCTGGCCGGGCTCGAAAGGAAGCCCCTCCAGAACGAGTTCGCCATGCTCGCCGACCGTAGTCTCTCGCCAATGTGCCTGCACGGCCTCATTATAGAGGATTCGATTGCAAGACTGTTGCGAGGGTCGGCTTCGCCGTTTCGCAAGCAGGCACGCATATAACTTTGCGGACGGCAACCGTTACGTTTGCGTACGGTAACTCAGACCAGGGCTCCCTAGTGCTGTGTTGGAAGGGACCGTCGATACTTCAGGACGGTGTAAACTAAACAATTTACACTGAAGCAGTGATCGGCAGCTTCAGACATAAGGGGCTTGAAGAGATTCACGTTACCGGCAAGACACGCAGGATCGCTGCCGACCAAGTCCGGAAGTGCGTACGTATCCTGCAATTGCTGGAGGTAGCGGAGAAGCCGGACGAGATGAACATCGTAGGCCTTCGCTTCCACCGACTGCAAGGCGCCCCGAAACGCTGGTCGGTGAGCGTGACCGGGAATTACCGGATCACTTTCGGCTGGTCAGGGGAAAACGCGTTGGGCGTCGATTTAGACGACTACCATTAGGAGGGAAGTTATGGAGAGAAAAAACGGACTGCCACCCGTCCATCCGGGCGAGATTATCAAGAAAGACATCCTGCCCTCTACCGGCTTGTCCGTGACGGCCGCAGCGAAGGCTCTCGGTGTGTCCCGCCAGATGCTTCATGACATTCTGGCGGAGCGCAAACCGCTGTCCGCCGTCATGTGCCTGAAGGTGTCCCGCCTGTTTGGCAGTTCGCCGGAAGCATGGATGCGGTTGCAGGCCGCCTACGACCTGAAGAAGGCTCAGCAAAACACGAAGGTCATGGAACGCATCGCGCGAATCGTGCCGGTAAAGCCGCTCGATGAAATTCGGGCCTGAGGCGGCAACAGCTCAAGCCAGGGCCTTAGCGTACAGCGCGAGCAAGCGGCCCCATGCCTTTTCGGCCAGCGGCTCGTTGTAGACCGTGGAATCCGGCGGGCACCAGCCATGCGCGGAACCCACGTACACCTCGATTTCCGCGGGCAGATTCGCTTTGGCGAACGTCTCTTTGAGGGCCGTCTTGTCGTTGGGCGACCGCGCGTCGTCATTGGCGGCGATGGCGATGAGGAACTGCGCCTTGGACTTCGCGGCCTGCAGGTGCGGACTGTTGGGAGCGTCGGTCACCAGTCCGCCGCCGTGGAATGAAGCGACTGCTCCCACCCGATCGGGCACGGCGGCAGCGGTGCGGAACGCCAGTGGGCCACCCATGCAATAACCCTGTGTGCCCATCTTGCGATTCTTGGCGACCGGCGCTTGTCCGTCCAGCCATCCGAGGAACGCCTTGGCATCGGTCATGTTCGTGGTCTCGGTCAGGGCCTGCATGAGCGGCCGTACTTCCTGGATGGGAGTTGCGCCTCCGGCTGAAGCGGTGGGAGCCTTCTTGGTGCGATAGAACGGGTTCACCACCAGCACGGCGTACCCCGATTCGGCCAGCCGTTTGCCCATCTGGCGGAACGCCGGCCGCAGTCCGAAAATGTCCGGCCATACCAGAACGCCTGGGGCGGTGCCGCTCGCCGGATGCACGAAGTAGCAGTCGGCGGTGCCGTCCGGCGTAGTTACGTCGACTTCCGATTCCTTCACGCTGACCGCGTTGGCGACACGCGGCAGCATCATGGCGATGCCTGCTCCCAACATGACGCCGAATTGCTTCCGTGTCACCAGACCGCGAGCTTCG
>CAZARO010000221.1:0-7545 GCA_964487165.1 uncultured Solibacteraceae bacterium
CGCGATAATCGCCGGTGTCGCCCACGGTGTGGCAGACCATCACGCCAGCCTCCGCGATCTGCTGCACATCCGCGGCGCTCAGCAGTTGCGACAGATTGAAGCGATACGGGGCCGGGCCAACGGGCTGCGGGAGTGGCTGAAACGGATAGTGCGGAAGTTGAGTGCTCTTCGCCTGCACCTGGAACTTCGGACCACTGACGGGCGGGTGATGACTTAGCCGTCCCCCGTGACCTTTACCTGTCGAGAACGAATGTGAACTCATGTCGTATCTCCCCAGCCAGTCTAGCCCCGAAATCGGATGAAATGGGGAAAATTCCAGTTACAATTATGCGAAAAAAAGTAAACTTATTTGGCGCGAGAGCACACAATTTCACTACAGCCGGAGCCGTTGAGTCCTCCGTCATGGTGCAGCCTTGCGATGAGTCCGCTACCGATCCGCTTGACGCGCGGGCGTCGATGGTGCTAGATTTCTAGCACACCCCGCCGAGGGGCGGACGCATGCACATGGGAGGCACAGGATGCTTCGAGACTTCCTTTACGCTGCTCGCACACTGCGGTCGAGCCGCATTTTTACAGCGACCGCCATCATCACGCTAGCTCTCGGAATCGGCGCGAGTACCGCCATCTTCAGCGTGGCCAACGCCGTGCTGATTCGCCCGCTTCCTTATAAAGATCCCGGCCGCCTGATCTACGCCTGCGACGATCTCGTCAAGCGCAACGTCTACGATCATTTCTGGTCCGCTCCGGATTACATGGACCTCAGGGATCGCGCCGCCGCCCTGAAGGATGCGGCCGCCGTGACCACCGGGCGGTTCAATCTGATGCGTGACGACGGCACGCCGCAGGAAGTGGCCTACGCCATGGTCACGCCGAATCTTTTCCGATTGCTGGGCGTCCGCGTCACCCTCGGCCGCGACTTCATCGAGAGCGACGGCCAGCCGCAGCCTCCAGGTCCCAATGGCGCTCCGCCCCCACCCGACCAGCGCCTGCCCACTTACGCTATCGCCAGCCAGGAATTCTTCCAGCGCCGCTTAGGCGGCAACCCCGCGGCACTCGGTCAGCCGGTGGTGAAAAACGGTCCCATCCTGGTGGGAGTGGTGGAGCGCGGCGTGGAACTGCTCTTTCGCCCCGACAAGAATATCGAGCAAAGGCCAGACCTGTGGATGGCCGGGCGGCTGGATTACAACACGCCGCGAACGTCTCTCGGGTGGCGCGTGATCGCGCGGCTGCGCGACGGGGTGACCATCCAACGGGCGCAAGCGCAGGCCGACGCGGTAGCCGAGCAGAGCCGCGCCATCGACCCCGTGATCCGCGGCACGGGTTTCGCGATCCGTCTCGAACCCATGCAGCCCTACCTGGTGTCGCAGGTGCGCCCCGCGATTCTGGCGCTCATGGGCGCCGTCATTTTTCTGCTGCTGATCGCCTGCGCCAACGTCGCCAATCTCTTCCTGGTGCGGGCTTCGCTCCGCGGCCGCGATCTGGCCGTGCGCACCGCGATGGGCGCGAGTTGGTGGCGGCTGGCGCGCCAGATGCTGGCCGAAGCTCTGCTGGTGGGAGCCGCGGGTTCGGTGCTGGGTTTAGGCCTTGCCTGGGCCGGCATTCACGATTTGCTGGCAATCGCGCCCGCGAATCTGCCGCGTGCCGATACCATCCGCATGGACCCGGCAGTGCTCGCGTTCAGTATCGGCGCGGGTCTGGCCGCCGCCATCCTCTTCGGCCTGGCGCCGGCCTTCCGCGCGGCGCGTCCGGATATTGCGCAAGTGCTGCGCGCCGCCGGACGCACCAGCGGCTTGAGCGGCGGAGCGCTGCTGCGCAATTCCGTGGTAGTGGCGGAAGTGGCACTCTGTTTCGTCCTGCTGGTTGGGTCGAGCCTGATGTTTCGCAGCTTCCTGGCCCTGCAGCGAATCAATCCGGGCTTCGACCCGCATGACGTCCTGACGTTCAAAACCATGGGCGGCAAGCCCACCCGCACACCCGAGGATCGGGCCGCCTATGTGCGGCAACTGCGATCCGCGATCGACGCCGTACCGGGTGTTGCCAGCGCTACGGCGGCGGACATCCTGCCGCTCACCGGGTCATTCTTCCCCTATCGCTGGGGCAAGGAGGACGCACTTACCGATCCCAGCCGCTTTCAGGCGGCGGACGTCGAGACCGTGCTTCCCGGCTATTTCGAAACCATGCGCACAACGCTTATCGCCGGCCGCACGTTCGACGAATCCGATTACAATCCGCAGCTCCGCCGCATGGTGATCGACGACACGCTGGCGGCCAAGGCATTCCCCAACGGCGGCGCCGTGGGCCAGCGAATCTTGAGCCGCTTCCGCACGCCCGATCCCGAATGGTTCGAGATTGTCGGCGTGGTGGCGCATCAGCGTCTCACGTCCCTGGCCGAGCCCGGCCGCGAGCAAGCTTACCTTCCCGACAGCTATTGGGGACATCGCTTCGTCACCAATTGGGCGGTCCGGACCAAGGGCGATGCGGCGCAGTACGCGGCGCCCATCCGCGCGGCCATGGCCACGTTCGACCGCAGCATGCTGCTCACCCAGGTGCAGACCATGGATGGCGTAATGGAGCGCGCGCAGACCGGCACGCGCTTCTCGCTCCTGTTGATTGCCGCCTTCGCGGCGATCGCCGCGCTGCTGGCGGGCGTGGGTCTCTACGGAGTGCTTTCCACGGTGGTCCGCCAGCGCACCGCCGAAATCGGCGTGCGGATGGCGCTGGGAGCGGCGCGCGGAGGAGTCTTCGGTTTGATGATCGGCTACGGCCTGCGGCTGAGCGCCACCGGAATCGCCGCCGGATTAGCCGCCGCCTTGCTACTGACGCGCGGAATGGCGAGCATGCTCATCGGCACCAGGCCCACCGATCCCCTGAGCTTCGGCGCCATGGCCCTTTTGTTCTTCTTCATCGCCCTGCTGGCCACCTGGATACCGGCCCGCCGCGCGGCCGCCCTCGATCCCTCGACGGCGCTGCGCGAAGAGTAGGGCGGGCAATCGAGCTGTCTCGCGGGCTTCAGAGGGAGTTGCAATATTCGGCTGATCGCCGTTCCCTCGCGGCCGCGGCTTCGGTGGGCTCCGGCAACACAGAGACGCCATTCTGCGCAAGCAAGCGGTTCTTCGAATTCTGCAACTCCCCCTTCAGCCCGCCGGCTTGCCAACCGCCCGGCGAAACGACGCGTTCGAGTGGAACAAACTCGCCGGCCAGGCCGCGTTGGCCGACCACGGAGTGCAGCACCACTCCCTTAAATTAAGGTCGTGGCTCAGTAAGAAGTCTCGTGGAATCAGCGAGGCGTTACAGAGCCGCGCGCGTCAGCAAGCGGTCTTTGGCAATCGACGGTAATTCGCTCCAGAGTAACTATGCAAGGCCTTGCCCTGATATCCCTGCGGGATATGGAAGTCAGGAGAGGGAGTTGCAGAATTCGGATTGATCGACCGCTCCCCTCGCGGTCGCGGCTCGGTAGGCTCTGGCAAACACGAGAGGCGCCATTCCGAGCCGCGCGCCAGCAAGCGGTTCTTCAAATTTTGCAACTCCGTCAGGAGGCAGAAGCGGCCCCCTCGGGTCCGTGAAGTTAGAATGGGAGGCGGCCCATCCGTCCAGCAGTTGCTCCGCTGCCCCGACGTTGCGGCAGGGCAACCGGCGCAACGCGGACAAAGTTCTCGTTGGCGCGCCCGGTTGAAGGCCGAAGGCGATTGTCTGCAGGACTTAGGCAAAATGCGCATGCCGATCGAGCTCTTGCGGCGCTAGTCGGACAAACCCTAAAAGAAATAAAGGGCTTATCTAACGGCTGCCGAATTGCAAGCACTGTGTCGACGTTAACGTTGCCGCTTCCACTCGATCCTCAGGTCGCGGGACATTTATTGGAGTCGGTTTGTCACCCAATCGCTCGAGCTGTGCTCTAAACACTTAGTTGCCAACGTTTTGATGCTCGCGCCGACAAGTGAAGCTGCAGAACTGCACCCGACGATAGGAAGTCGCCGACGCTGCGACGTCCCATTCAGCACTGGCAGAAGGGTCAAATCAGTGAATTGAAATGGAGTTTCAAACTCGTGACGACTATTATTGAATTCGGTCAACTACGAAACTGCTTTCGATGCGGAAGGGAATTCCGTGGCGATAGCGGCAAAAGAGTCTGTGAGAATTGCGCCACCCCCAGGGACATCAAGAGGCCTCTTAATCCAACCCTCAGCTTTCGAGAGAAGCAGGTTGTGCATCTCATCTGTAAAGCCATGCTCAACAAGGAGATTGCGTATGAGTTGCACCTGACGGAGGGCACCGTCAAGGAATACCTGAACCGGATCTTTCGCAAAGTAGGGGCTACCAATCGTACCGAATTGGCCGTTTGGGCGATCACCACCCAAGGGGGTGTGCCGATGGCTCTGAATGGCTCAGCGATGATGGAGAATTGAGGCAAGAGGGCGAAGGGATCTCGCTGTCTTCAGGGATTTGCTCCAGAGCTCTTCCGCAGGGTGACGAATCGCCTGCGACGTGGATCTTACACCGAAATCTATCAAATAGCCTAAAGCGCCACGGTTTTCAAGGCCGGACAAGCGGCGCGCGCGCGTCCGGAACTGATGCCATCCAATTCGAACGGCTACGTCCCTCGCATTGGTTCGGACGACTTGGCCGCGCACGACGAGTTGCAGCATCGAACTGCCGTCGAGACGCATTGGCCAGGCGATCGACAATTCGATCTTGACTCCCTGGCGAATAGGCACATCCGCCCGGAAGAGTACCCCACCGCTACTGACGTCAATAGTGCGCCCGCGGCCGCGCGCGAAACTGGCGCTCTTGCCAAGCTGGTAACGAACCTCAAGTGCCAACCTGTACCGACAACGCTGCCGTCGTTCCCCGCTGTGCTCTGCATTCATGGTTTTGTGCCGTTATGCCGGTATGTCAAGGAGCCACAGCCTGCACCTATTACAGGGCAATCGTCGTTCCACCAGCACGAAGGAACTTCAACTCATGCTCTGGGTTGTTGCAATCATCTGAGGGAGTTGGTGTTACGGACCGTGGAGAGAATCTCCGGGACCGGTGATCCGAGAACCGGGCATCCTCCCGGCTAACTGAATGGTTTCTTTATTAAACGAAATGGTTTTCGCGAATGGTCCGCCAGCAGGAGAATTTCACCGCACGCAGCATGAGACAAGAGTCAGACCCTGTGCTGTATACTGAAGGTCGCACCCTTTCTTGCATGCAGGAGAAGCTTGTCTCCATCGCCGGTCCGCTGCGCGGCGGAGTTTTCCCTCTCACGCAAACGGAGGGAGAGGCTTTCTCCATTGGCCGCTCCGTGGACAACGCGCTGTGCATCGAGGACCCTATGGTGTCGAGGCACCATTGTCTCTTGACGCACAAGGGGCAGGAATTCACGATTACGGATCGCGGCAGCGCCAACGGCACGTATATCAACGGCCTTCCCCTGCAGGACCACCCACTCCGCGGCGGAGATGAGATCGGCATCGGAAATTCAATGTTCCTCTTCGCAATAGAAGGGGCGTTGGATTCCGGCAATGGCGAGTCAGGCCCTCTTTCGGTGCCGGGAATCAACTTGTCCGAGACACTTCAACTGCCGGCGCAAGCCGCCCCGCGTTTTGAGGAGATACTCAGTTCGCCCTCCGGTGCCCGATGGATAGATGCGTTGTCATGGATTCTGGATGCCATTCGCTCAGCGAAGGGACTGAAGGAGCTTCAGGAGCGCATCATCGAGTCGTTGTCCCGAGCATTTTCGGTCGAGCATGGGATCATTGTTCTCGCTGGAAGCAGCGTTGTGGAATTCGCATCCGTATTCGAGTGGAAGAGAGATCAAGACACCATTGACGCCGCTGTGCTGCCATCCGCGTCGCTGGAGAGGATGATCCGGAAATCGGCGCCAATCCTGTGGAATCATGACGCGAATGAAGCGAATCCGCCCGAGATTCAGCCGGGATCACTTGTTAGATCGCTGGTCGCGGTACCACTGATTGCCTTCGAGAAACTGATTGGTATGCTGTGTCTGACCACTAATGACCCCACGCAGTGCTTCAATGACGATCACCTCTGTTTTCTGATGAAGATGTCTTGCGCCGTAGCTTTGGCGTTGGACAATGCCGCCAACTCACAGAACCAGAAAACACAGGCACGGCAGCGGCTGGCGGAAATGAACCTTGAATATAATATGGTGGGTGAATCTCCCCAGATGCGAAAGGTATATGACGTTATTGCTAAAGTCGCTCGCACGGACTCGACAGTGATGATTTGCGGAGAAAGCGGCACCGGCAAGGAATTGGCAGCCCGCGCCATACATCGGAACAGTCCCCGCGCCCGGAAACCATTCATTGCCATCAACTGCGCTGCGCTGACGGAAAGCCTGCTCGAAAGTGAGCTTTTTGGTCATGAGAAGGGGGCGTTCACGGGTGCGATGGCGCAAAAGAAAGGAAGGTTCGAGGAGGCGCACGGCGGAACGATCCTGTTCGACGAAGTTACAGAAATGTCGCCGCTTCTGCAGGCCAAATTGCTACGCGTCATACAAGAGAGGGAGTTTGAGCGAGTGGGAGGGAACCGTACGATCAAGTCTGATGTGCGCTTCCTTTCAGCAAGTAATCAGGACATGGAAGAGGCTGTTCGGCGCGGAGTGTTTCGTTCCGACCTGTATTACCGGCTGCAGGTGGTCTCGTTGACCATACCACCGCTACGCGAGCATCCGGAAGATATCGAATCTCTGGCTAGCTATTTCACCCGGAAGCACAGCTGGAAGCTAAGGGGCCGGATTGCCGGCATTTCCAAACTAGCTCTTGCGTGCCTCAAAAGTTACACCTGGCCGGGAAACGTGCGAGAACTGGAGAACGTGTTGGAGCGGGCACTGGTGCTCGGTTCGACCGATCTGATCCAGCCCGAGGATCTGCCCGATTCGATAATTGAGTCGAGCCACCTCCCGGAGGTTTCCACGAGCGGATTTTACTCCAGGGTGACTGAGGCCAAGCGCCGGCTTCTACTAGAGGCGTTTGATAGAGCGAAGGGTAATCATTCGGAAGCGGCGAAACTACTCGAAATACACCCGAACTCGCTTCATCGACTAATTCGCAATCTCAACTTGAAAGCAAACCAAGGGCTCCGCCCATGAAATGGTGTCAGGATTTTGGAAGAAAGAAGTTAAGCGAATTCTGCTGGCGGGCCTTCAAACTTTCAGAAACCGCCGCTGAAAGGCCTTTGCAGCCCTTAAGAGACTTTGGTTCTTACTAAAATAGTTGTCTCTGACTTCAGAAAGCCTTCTTCGCAAGAAGGCTTGAGTGTTCCAACGTACGCCGAGATTTCTAACGGCCGTGGTATGAACGTCTCGATAAACCAGAGAGAATGTCTGCGAGCTGCCGGGAGATAATTCCACCGAGAGCCTGCGCCCGGCATCCTTGATCTCTACGCCACAACAGGGCATTTCGCCCATAAGCACGTGATCAATAAAAGCGCCGTCGCCGGAGTCCGCCCACTCGATCGAGTAACGCTTGATGGAGCTCGAGTCGTTAGAAACTCGCACGGTACGGGAATAAGCGCGAACATGATGCGTGCCATCGGGCGCTT
>CAZARO010000222.1:0-7535 GCA_964487165.1 uncultured Solibacteraceae bacterium
CTTCGTTCATGTGGCCGCAAATCCGGTGATCGAGCTCCACCACCGGCGCCAGCGCGCACTGCCCGAAGCACGCCACCGTGCGGATGGTGAATTTGTTGTCGGCGGTGGTGAGCATCAGCTTATCGGCCGTGTTTTCGCCCCCATCCTCCGCCAGACCCAGTTCCAGCCGGATGCTTTCCAGCAGATTGCGCGATCCGCGCGCGTGGCACGCCGTCCCACGGCAGATGCAGATGGTATGTTCGCCCTGGGGCTGCAGGTTGAACAGCGCGTAGAACGTCACCACGCTGAAGATCTGCGCCACGGGCAGGTTGGTCTTGGCTGCGATGTAGCGCAGTTCATCGGCGCACAGGAATTTGCGGGGGCTATGTTCCTGGACGGCTTCCAGGATGCCCAACAGGGCACCCGGCCGGCCCCGATGACGCGCGATGACTTCTTCTATGAAGGCGAAGTCCTTCGACGCATTGGGCATAATAGTAGTTTAAGGTATTAAAAACTGTTAATGCAATGGGGTTGTGAGACCAAAATATGCCGCATAGCGGCTAACGCTGCGTTGGGGCGACGAGAATTTCGGGCGTAGGCAGCAGCAGGCGAATGCCGGCAGCGTCGGCCTCGTTCGGATCGGCGAACGCGTTGGTCCGATCGAGAATAAACCGTGCCCGGTCCAGGTCCGCGAAATCGACGGCCGCGGTATACCGTTGGGCAAAATCTATGGTGCGCACCAGAGCCCCGGTGATGCCGTTCTGCGAGGGCGCCTTCAACGCCATCAGATAATTGTTGCGGTATACGGTCGGCACGATGATTCTGTTCTCCCCCGCTGCCACCAGTTCGGCATTCATCATGATGCGGGCCACGCGCCCGTTGCCATCCGCGAAGGGGTGGACCTCGGAGACGACGAACATCATGAATATGGCACGATGGAGCGGGCTCGTAAGGCCGCGGTAGATCTCGAAACCTTTGGCGAGGGTGCCTTCGACGAGTTCCGGGGCGACAAAAAAAGTCGAGCCGGCCCGGTTTGGATCGGCCTTGAATTGTCCCGGCCCTTTGTCCGGGCGCCCTTCCATTATCCGGGCGTGGCGGTCTTTCAGAAGCGCCGCCATTTCGCCGGAGTTTCGGGGGAGTTGGGACATCTCGCGGGTGTCGGAGACCACCTTCCAGGTGCCCAGGACATCATGAGCGTCTTCGGGACGGGCTGCCGGGATATGGCCTTTGAAGACGATATCCGCCGCCTCATCGACGGCGAACTCGATCCCTTCGATGAAGTTTGAGAAATAGGCTTCGAAGAACGGCAGCGCGGCGCCATCCGTGGGGCGCGCGATGCGCGTCACGGGCGCGCTTCCGGCGAGTTCCGTAAAGAGGCGCTGAAATAGATCGAGCCGCTCCGGGTCGTAGGGAACCCCGGCGGCGCGCGCGATGGCAACGGGTGATTCCAGTGGCGCGGCGCGAGTACCGAGCAGTGTGCCGATCAGAGTGTCGAGGCGCTGAAACTCTTCCGTCAGTCCCAGCGGTCCGGCAATCTCCCGAGCGTTGTCGCGCAGGCGCTGCAGCGCCGTTTCACCGCCGCGGCGAAGCATTTCCTCCAGGCGTTCTTCAATCTCAGGTTTCGAAAGAGTCCGGGCGATGCCATTGCGGGCGCGGGACGGACGCATGTTCTCCAGAAAGGCGCGTGCGGGAGAAGCGAGGCGCAGGCTGCTAATGAATGGCAGATCGCTCTCCAATGGCGGCGGTCCCTTTCGCGGGCGCAGGATCACTCCCGGTAACGCGATATCGCGTTTGTGGTCGGCTATGAGAAACAGCGAACCATCGGCGGCTGGTCGGTTCTCCAGCGCGGTACGGTCGGCGATGAGAGCACCGGGCAGATATGCCCCCACCAGCGGCCAGAGATTCCGCTGCACGATTTTCTCCGGTTGTTCCGTCAGGTTGCGGGTGTAGAGTCGTGACGCCAGCTTGCGCAATCGCCCCAACTTCGTCTCGCGCGAGACCGCGGCGGCGAGGTCCGCGTTGGAGACGAAAACTTCGGGCATCGCTGAGAAATCGGGCATTAAGAAGCCGTTCCGACGCTCAGATTAGCATGTTTTGGGACTTAATGTGCCATTTCTGATATTTTTTGGGACTTAAGGCCGGACTGCATCTGTCAACTCCCACGAGCGACTCTGCCGCCGGCGGCCTCCATCATCATACAAAATGCCTGGCCTTCCGTGGCCGTCCCCGGATGGTCGAAATGGGGAGCGCCGCAGACTCCCTGCACGTAGCCGAAGGCGTCCATTTTCTGGCGGACGGCGCCGCGCATCCGGTCCGCCTGCGCCAGGTAGGCCCGGGGGAGCCACCCGCCCGAGATTCCTTCATAAACGGCGAACCCCAGCGCCTGCGCGAGGTTCGTCTCCACGAAGGTGCCCGGCTGGTCGATTATATTGTGGAACAGCCCGTCGCCACGCTGGTACGCCAGGCAGCCGTCCACGATATCTTTGACGAAAGCGGCAAGACGCTTGCGATCATCCTCACGCTCCCGCGGCAGGTGCCGGATAACGCGCGTCAGGCCGATGGCCGCCCAGCCGTTGCCAACGCCCCAGAATGCCGGGTCCTTGAGCTGCCCTTTCCCGTCGTCCCAGATGTGCGCCAGAATCTTCTTCTGCGGGCTCCAGAGCAGCTTCCGATAGCCTGCAATCTGCGCCATCGCCTCGTCGTAATATCCCATCGCGGCCAGAAAGGGCGCGGCGCAGTGGAAGCCGTCGGACCACATCTCGGGCGTGGCAAACGTGTGGTAGAGAATGCCCTCCGAATTGCGCGGCGCCCCATGGCGAATCCACTCCAGCAGGCCTTGGACGGCGTCGTGGATCTGCGCATCTCCGGTCCATTCGGCGGCCCGCGCGTAAGCTTCGCCGCCCATGGCCGGGTCGGTGGGACCGCCGCTGACAACCACGCCCAAGCGTCCATCCGGAGTGCCCTGGACAATCGCCGCCTTGGTCAGCAGAATGACGGCATCGCGGTTGCCCGCTTCGAGCGCGGCCTGGGCCAGGACTCCCTGCTCCCAATCGCGCCGCTGCATGGCCATGGCCGCCGCGGTGGCTTTTTGAATCCGCCGCTCGGTCTCGGGCGCCGGTGCCGCTGTGCCGCGCGCCTCCTGCGCCGTCGCCCGAGCAACGCCGAGCGATGCCGTTCCTGCCAGGAAATATCGCCGCTGCATCGTGCCTCCCTCAAGGAAACACGATGATAGCGCGTGGCTCAATCCTCCTGGCAAGCCGACCAGATGCGGAGGAGCCGGCCGACATCCTGCCCGTCCAGCAGGCGTTTCCTGCAGAAGCGGGTGCTCCCCGATTTGAAATGCACCCGATCGAAGAGCAGCACGAAGCTGATCATGTAGACGATCGAAAGCAACGCGTAATATTGGGCCTGGGTCATATAAGCAACACCACGAGGTAGTCTGCGCTAAATTGCCTGATTTCGATAGCCCCTATCTGGTAGCAGCGCAATCGCGGAGTACTCTTTGCAACGTTGGTTTTTAACCTTTGTTATGGCACTGGGCCATTATCCTGCCCAGTGAAGTTGCAAATTTCTACCCCGGCGGCCATTTTTCAGGGCACTTCGGACAGCATCGCACGCATAACTCAGGATGAGGAGGGATCCCTGCATGCGCGTGCGCTCGCTGGCGGTGGCATCGTTAATTCTTGGTTTTCTGTCGTGGTCGGTGGCCGCGCCGGTTCCGCGGCCGGCTGCGGACTATCCCGCCGCTCATGCCGTGGCGGGCGAGCTTCCCGGTGCTTTGGCCGTGGATGGCCACGGTTACACCTATCTCGCGGGCATATTGACGGCCTCCGCGGCGGGGCACGCGCCCGGCGCCATCTATGCCACCAGGATCGACCCCTCGGGCGAGAACCGTCTCTACACCGCCTATCTCGACGCCTCCGGCCTCCAGCGAGTAACTGGTGCGGCGGTCGACGAAGCGGGGAACCTATACATAACCGGTTACACTTCCTCGACAGATTTTCCGGTCATTGGCGGCGTGCAGAAATCCCCCGGGGGCGGCCTCGACGCCTTCGTCGCCAAGCTTGACTCCAAGGGCCGATCCTGGCTCTTTTCGACTTACCTGGGCGGAACCGGCGATGACGTCGCCAACTCCATTGCCGTCGACCGGCAAGGCAACGCCTACATCACGGGCTGGACGGCGTCCTCCAACTTCCCCTTGCGGAATGCCGCTCAAACGCAGATGTCCGGTGAGCGAAGCGCCTTTCTCGCCGAGATTAGCGGCGATGGCGCCACTTTGCGGTACGCCACGTACCTGGGCAGCGGAGCGCGCTCTTCCGGAAGCGGCATCGCGGTGGATTCCACGGGCGCCGCGTACATTGCCGGCAGCACCGCGGCGGAAAGCGGCGGGAAGCAGGCATTGCTACTCAAAACCGCTACCGATGGATCGCGCCCCGAGTATTTCCGCATCGACGCCGGTAGCGAGGCGACCGCCATCGCGCTTGACCCCAACGGCGCCGTCTATGTCGCCGGCTCCTCCGAAGAGAATGGGCACGCCGTCTTCGCTGCCCGCTTCACACCCGCCGGCGAACGCGTGTATTCCACGCCGATTGCGGGCATGGAGGGCGAAACAGCACCCACCATCGCCGCCGATTCGCTGGGCAATGCTTATGTAGCCGGCGGACGCGCCGGCCTGCTGGTGAAGCTTTCCGCCGATGGCAGCCGGCAGCTAGTTTCGCAGGCGCTGCCTGCCACCGCCGCGAGGGCAATCGGGCTGGCAACGGTCGGCTCGGGCCGCGCCATTGCGGCCGCCACCGGCGCCGCGGGCCAACACTATGCCGCCCGCGTTTCGACGTGCGATTTGTGGCTGTCGCAGTCGACGCAAATGATCGCGGCTGAAGGCGGCACGGCCGCCATCGCCGTCGAGACTACGCCCGAATGCGACTGGCAGGCAACCACCGGCGCGCCCTGGATCGCTGCCAGCGGATCCACCGCCGGCAACGGCACGCTGAGCTATCGGGTGGCGCCGAATCGCGGCGCGGCGCGCGCGGCCACCATCGCGGTCGGTGGCGAGACGGTCGTCGTAACGCAGGCGGCGGGCAGTTCCGCGCCCTCCAGTTCCATCCGCGACAACCCGGGGTTCCGCGACATGTCCCTCGGCGGCTGTGACGACTGTTCCTCGCCGCAATCCGTCCCGCTCGGCTTCTCCATCGATTTCTACGGCCGCAACTACACGCAGGCCTGGGTGAACGCCAACGGCAATATCACGTTCGACGCCCCGAATGCATCGTACACGCCCGCACCGCTGGCCACCCTGCAGAGCGCCATGATCGCGCCCTTCTGGGCCGATACCGACACTCGCCGTGCCGCTGTGGGTGCGATCCGCTATGGCCACGACATGGTGGACGGCCACGCGGCCTTCGGCGTCACCTGGACCAACGTCGGCCGTTACGCCGGCCGCCAGGAGGGGAGTAACGACTTCCAGTTGGTATTGATCGACCGCAGCGACGTGGGCCCCGGCCTGTTCGACATCGAGATGAACTATGCCAGCCTCCAATGGGACGCGGGCGAAGCCAGCGCCGGCGCCAGCGCGCGGGCTGGTTTCACCAACGGCACGGGCCAGCCCGGCACCTGGCTGGAACTGGCCGGATCGGGCGAACCGGGAACGCTGCTCGATGACGGCCAGGACACCCTGGCGGGCCGCCACACGTTACCGGTCCGGCCGGCTAACGGGTCCGCGGCCGCTCCCGCCGCCTCGACAATATCTGCGAAATCTGTGTCCGCGGCGCCCCCGGCGGCTATCGCCAAGCCCCTGCCCCGCCAGGCGGCGCCCGGCACCATCACGGAATATCGCGTCCCCATCACCAGCACTGAGCCCTTTGCCATTACCGCCGGTCCGGATGGCGCTCTGTGGTTCACCGATTGGGCCGGGTTCATCGGGAGAATAACCACCGCAGGGGCAGTTACTGAAGTCCCGGATGTGGCGAGCAACCCTGTCGGCATCGTCACCGGTCCGGATGGCGCCCTGTGGTTTACCGATACCGGCAACAGCAAGATCGGACGCATTACGACCAGCGGCACTATCACCGAATATCCGACTCCCACCACCGGGAGCGGGCCCCACTTCATCGTCGTTGGGCCGGATAACAATCTCTGGTTTACGGAATACAACGTCGGCCAGATCGGCAAAATCACGCCTGCGGGAGTGATTACCGAATACCCGCTATACCACTCCTACGATGACCCGGAGGGAATCGCGGTAGGATCGGATGGCGCGCTCTGGTTCGCGGCGTTTAACGTCTCTTCGAACTACATCGGGCGAATCACCACGGCGGGCGCACTCTCCAAATTTGCAATTCCGACTGGATCTTCGCAGCCTGTGGGGATAGCCGCCGGTTCGGATGGAAACCTTTGGTTCACCGAATACTCCGGCAACAAAATCGGAAAAATAACCACCGCCGGGGGCATTACCGAATATCCGATATCCGGTTCGGCCAGCCAGCCGGACGAAATAGTGGCGGGGCCGGACGGAGCGTTGTGGTTTACCCAACGCAACACTTTCCAGATCGGCACCATCTCGACCGGGGGATCGATCACCGAATACAACGTTCCCACCACTAACAGCTATCCCGTTGGGATCACCGTGGGGTCCGATAATGCCGTCTGGTTCACGGAAACGAACACCGGCAAGATTGGCCGGGTAGTCACCCCCGTTACGAATCCGCCGGAACTGAGCATTACCAAGAGCCACATGATCAATTTCAATCCCAGTCAACAGGGAGCCACTTACACCGTGACGGTCTCCAACGCCACGGGCGCTTCCGCCACCAGCGGGACAGTGACAGTGACCGAGGCTTTGCCTG
Source organism: uncultured Solibacteraceae bacterium (assembly GCA_964487165.1). Lineage (GTDB taxonomy): Bacteria > Acidobacteriota > Terriglobia > Bryobacterales > Bryobacteraceae > PALSA-129. The sequence goes on from CAZARO010000222.1 coordinate 6,822, forward strand.
CCGGCTTGACGCTGGTATCGATGGCGGGAACGGGCTGGACGTGCCCCGGTCCCGGCGGCGCGGCCACTTGTACCATCGCCACCCCTCTGGCGGGTGGCACCAACTACTCCCCAATCACCGTCACGGTCAACGTGGCCTATGCGGCAGCGACGCCGCAAGTGAATTTCGTCTCCGTCTCCGGCGGGGGCACGTCGGCCGTGGCCACCGCCAGCGATTCCACGGTCATCAATGGCGCGCCGTCGCTGGGAACCATCACCGAGTACCGTGTCCCCATCACCAGCACATCGCCTTTCGCCCTCACTACCGGTCCGGACGGCAACCTCTGGTTCACCGATTGGGCCGGGTTTATCGGTAGAATGACCACCGCCGGGACAGTTACGGAACTTCCGGATGTGGCGGGCAACCCCGTCGGCATCGTGACCGGTCCGGATGGCGCACTCTGGTTTACCGATACCGGCAACAGCAAGATCGGACGCATTACGACCAGCGGCACTATCACCGAATATCCGACTCCCACCACCGGGAGCGGGCCCCATTTCATTGTCGTCGGCCCGGACAACAACCTGTGGTTCACGGAATACAACGTCGGCAAGATCGGCAAGATCACCACCGCGGGAGTGATTACCGAATACCCGCTGTATCACTCCTACGACGATCCGGAGGGAATCATCGTAGGCCCGGATGGCGCGCTCTGGTTCGCGGCGTTTAACGTCT
>CAZARO010000223.1:0-5904 GCA_964487165.1 uncultured Solibacteraceae bacterium
CTGACTCCTGACTCCTGACTTCCATATCCCGCAGGGATATCAAGGCGAAGCCTTGGCTAGTTAGCCAGCTCTCCTCGATGCCCGATGAATTTCTCGGGCTTCGCGGCGCGATGCCGGCCGGACTCGAAGCCGGTGAAACTCTCTCGGCCGCACAGGGCTGGTCGGCTGAGGTCTGCCCTACCGATCTACCCGCATGCATGCATGAATAGCCGAAGCCCGCCAGTTGCTCCAGGTGCCGTCGTCACCGGCTGGCGGAAGAGGCCGGCGGCGCTGCGACGGCCGGTAGAGTGGGCGCCTTCTTTGAATGGCGACTAACTTCCGCGGGCGCGTAGCCGTCCGACAGCGTCTTCAGGAATGCCACAAGCTGGCCTTCCTGGGCGCTTGTCAGGCCCAGATTGCCGAGTTGCTTGCGGTTCATCGTGGCGGCATATTCGGGCACCGGCCAGCAGGTCACTTTCTCCCCGGGATCGCCAGCCTGGCATCGCGGCAGCACATCGCGCGTGTTATAAAAGTGGACCACTTCTTTCAGGCTCTTGAAGTAGCCATTGTGCATGTACGCCTTGACGAAATCCGGACCGGGCCGCTTGTCCACGTTGCGCACCGTGGGAACCTGGAACTTGCCGCGAAACTTGGCCGCGTCGGCCGGCGTCTTCAACCAAGCCGTGAGGAAACCGCCCACGCCCGGATCCACGTATGCGCCGCCCACGGGATTGGCGGCGTACCCAAACCGGTCGGCCTCGCTCTCGGAGTAAAACGGAATCGCACGGTTCGCGGGCACGCCGAGGTTGCTCGCCGTGAAGTCCGTGAAGAGCGGCTCTTCGCCCGGTCCGCCATCCCGGTGGCACTCGTTGCAGTGCGTCCGGGTGCTGCGGAACAGCTTGTATCCGGCCTTTTCAGCGGCGGTGAAGCGCGCTTTCCCCGCCATCACGTAGTCGAACTTGGAGGAAAATGCGTTGACTTCCGAGGACGCGTCATAGGCCGCGAGCGCCTCCGCGATCCGGTCGAAAGTGCCGTTGGCCGCCTTGCGCGCCACGGCGTCGAGCGGGATGGAATTCGCGCCCGACCCTCCCGGTTGCGAGCACACCTGCACGGTATCCGCCGGCCAGGCAATGGCAAAGGCCGCCTTTCCCCAAAGCTCCTCCGCGAACCGTCGATAAGCGCCCTTCGACAGGCGGAAGACCATGCATGCACTATCGTCGAGCCCCATCTCCACGGGATTCACGGGCGGCGCCTGTGCCTGCTCCGCGGTGGGACTGTTGAAGTGAACGCCGGCGGCCCGCATGTCCCAGAAGGCGCCGCCGACGTAGTCGCCCTGCAGGGCGTTGTAGTGCAGCACCGGCGCGTAACTGGCGTAGGCGATGGACTGCGGGCGACGGTTGCTGAAACGCGTGCGGATGGAGCCGGGATACGAGACAGTGGTTGCATTTAACGCACTGACCGCTCCTGTGAAACCGGCCTCTGGCATGTGACAGAATGCGCACGCTTCGTTGCTGTCGACCGACAAGGTTCGGTCGAAGAGGATGAGCTTGCCCAGGAGGACGAACTTATCGTCGCGATCGAGCGAGCTGGCTCCAGCCCGTTGCAGGCTCTCCGATTCGATCCGGTCGATACTCGCTTCCACTTCCCGGATCTCCCGGTCCGCAGCCCCTTGGACTTCCATCGGCCGCGCGAAAGACTGCGACGCCAGAAACGCCGCAGCCAGTACCGCGCCGGCCATCGATGCCATCGCTAGAAGCATGCGCGTGTGCATAGGGGAGCGTTCTCTCAGGCCGTAACGGGCTGCATTCCGTGGACGTCGACTTCCGCCGCGCCGGTGCTGTGCAACGCTTCGCGGGCCTTGGCCACTTCCTCATCGGTGCCCTGGACGATGACCAGGAACTGGTCGCTCTTGATGGCCACCTCGTAGCGCAGCACGCTGTCCTTGGGGATGCCGAGGCTGTAGAGGGCGGCGCCGATGACGCTCAATCCGCCGGCCACAACGGCGCCTTCCAGCCCCGAGACGATGAATGCCAAAAAGGGGCCGGCGACCAGTACCGGTCCGATGCCGGGAACGGCAAAGAATCCGGCGCCCAACAGCAATCCCCAGAACCCGCCCCAGAAGGCGCCGAGCTGGCCCCAATATTTCATTCGGTCACCGGTGTTGTAATACCCGGTCACATGCTCTTCGGTGTGATAATCCTTACCGACGATGGAGATCTTACTCACGTCAATGCCCGCTTTGCGAAGCACCGCCACTGCGGCGGAGGCTTGCTCGTGCGATTGATAGACAGCGACAGCAGAAGTTGATTCCATAGGATGTCCTTTTGCGCGGTAGAGCCGCTGGACCACTCAAAGCAAGCCGCGTTCCGAACTTCCGCGGTAGCGTTTTGAGCGCTGCGGGGAGCGTCTTTGGAGGCGGGAGTCGAAATGCGAACACTGGCCGGCAGCCCGTGTTCATAGGCCGCCACCCGGGAATCCGTTCGCTGCCGCTTACTGCACGCTGAGCGCTTTTTGAATCATGTCGATGTTCTGCTTAGCGACCTTCGACTGGTCGAGCTCGGGATTGATGGCGATCACCTGGCGGAAGTGCTGCAGAGCGGGGTCGAGTTCGGCCGCGCTATTGGCGATCTGGGCCTTGTGCAGGTACGCCAGCCCCAGGTCGAAGTGAGCGTAGGGATCCTGCTTGGAATACGATAAAGACTTCTGGCAGGCCACAATCGCGGAGTCGTATTGCTTCGCCAGATACTGGCAGTCGCAGATGCCGAAATACGCCAGGCTGCGCAGGTCTTTCCAAATATCCGCCTGGGCGGCGTGTTTCTTGCGTCCCATACCGAAGAGCGAGCCTAGCACGTAGTAATTCAACTGCCCGGCCAGTTTGCTATCGAAGTCGCTGAGCTTGAGGTACTGTTCGTATTCCGCATTGGCGTCGGCCAGCTTGCCGCTCAGGCGGAGACTGTCACCCATCCACAGATGGGGCTCGCCGTTCTTCGGCGCCAACGCGATGGCCTTGTGCGCCGCGTCGATGGATTGCGGGTACAGTGCCTTGATCCGGTACGCCTGCGCCGACATGGTGAGCGCGCCGACATGATTGGGCTGCAGCACCAGCACCGCGTTGATCTGGCGGAGGGCCTCGTCCACATCGCCTATATCGAGCAGCATGCCGGCGTAGGCGGCGTGCGCTTCCAGAAAATCGGGGTCGATCTGGATCGCCTTCTTATAATACTGCTGGGCTTTGTCTTCGTCGAACAGAGCATTGTAAGTCTCGCCCAGATAGTAAGCCGCCTGGCTGTAAGTGGGGTCCAGCCGGAAGGCTTTCTCGAAGTTTTCCGCGGCTTTCTTGTAGTTGTCCTCGTAGCCCTGCCGATAATAGGCCAAGCCTTTGTCGAGAGCCTCTTCCGCCTGCTTGGAGCGCCGCCGCGGGAAGAGAATCTTGATATTGACGGTCGCTTGCGAGCCCGGAAAAACCGTCTCCTCGCGCGGACCGTCCGGCTCAAACCCCTGGTGTACGCCTTGCACGGTATGCTGGCCGGGCTGCAATCCCGGCAGCAGGAACGGCTTGTCCTTGTTCACGATTCCCTGCGATTTCCCGTCCACGAAGACTTCTACGCCATCCATATTCACAGTGATGGCCATGGAGCCGAACTGCGGCGGCGGCGCGGTTGCCGGATTGACGTTGGCGGGGATGAAAGAAAGCCACATGTTCTTGTCGTAACTGCTCCGGTCGGAGGTGGGATTCTGCACGCCTTGGGTGGCCTCGCGGACTTGTGTATGTACATACTCCGCCAGCTCGTCGGCAGTTACAATTCCGTCGTGCGATAAGTCAGCTTCGCCTTCCAGTCCCTTGACGACATAGTAAGTGAAGACGCCGTGTCCGCCTTCCAGTAACCCGCTCTCGTTAGCCACTTCGCGGTCGCGGCTGGCGGTGAGAGAGAAGAGCGACTGAGTGAGGTCGCCGAGCCCATGGTTGATGCTTTCGGTATCTTCCGGCGAGATGGCGCCGCTGTGGCAGGCGTCGGTGAGCAGGATTTTCCACTTGGCGTGGATCTTGCCGCCGATAGTGGCGCCCAGTTCGTCCATGGGGTAGCCGGTGCCTTTGGGATTGGTCAGATCGAAGTCGGAAGGCGCCAGATAACCCTTCCCGCCGAAGATGGTGCCGTGCCCGGCGAAGTAAATTACCACCCGGTCGTCGCCCTGCGCCACCGATGGCAGCCACACGTCGATGGCCTGGCGCATGGCTGCCAAAGTCGCCTGGGCGCCGGTCAGTTCCTTGACATTTTCCGCCTTGAAATTGCCGCCTTCGGGGCTGATGAGCGCGGTATAGATGGATTGCGCGTCGCGTTCCGGAAAATGGAGCTGCCATTGGGCGGGCAGTTTGGGATACCCGGAAATCCCCACGATTACGGCATAACTGTGGGCCGGCGCGTTGGAGGGAGGCTTGGGCGGCTCGATTTTTTCGAGCTTGAGGTCGCGCTGCTGATTACCGGGCGGCGTTTGGGTGGCGGCGATTCCCGCCAAGGCAAGAGCGGAAACAATGAGGCGAGTAGTGCGCATGACAAATTACCGGTGGGCCAGCTGGAATTCGTATATCACCGGGCCGGTGAGCGGAGCCGGTGAGGAAATGACGGCCGTGTTCGCCTGGCGCATAAAAAGGAGATCGCGGCTGGCGGCATTGGCGGCGGCGTAGTCCTTGGAAACGTCGACGTCGCGGGGAATCAGCTTGGGTCCGGCGGAACTGTCGATGCAATCGCCGCGCGCTTTCATCTCGCCTTCGTCGCAGCGCGGTATCAGGGTGATCGGCGGCGTGGGCGTGCCGGTGGGCGTCAGGGTGGGCCGCACCGGTATGTCGTTGAGGCGCGTGGGGCTCACCAGCCAGTAGGTTACCTCGTGGCCCGGAGGTCCGGCGATGCGGAAAACAAAAGATGTCGACGGCACCTGATAGTCCTTGCCGCCTACGATATGGTTGTCCTGGCCGGTCTCCGCGCGCGGAAACAGCTGCTCGTATTTGCCCGACGTGCTCTGGTTGGTCACGTAGAGGTAGCCATCGAAATTGGTGTGGAAGCGGAAACGCACGCGGTCGCCCTGCGCCAGCACGAGCGCGGGATCGACGGTCTTCCAGGTAGAGCCGTCGAGGCGTTCGAGCATCAACTCCATGCGGTGCGCGCCCTGCGTCATGCTTTTCGACTGCGACCACCCGAGCGGCAACAGGGCGAGCACTGGAGCCGCGGCCAGCAGGACGGCGCGGATCATTGATGCACCAGTTCGATCTCGGCCACTACGCGCGAATCGGGGCTGCCGCTGGGATTGACCACATAGACGGCGCATTCCCGCTTATCTGCCAGCGATTTATCCGTGGATGTCTTGTCGTCGACCCTTTCGATGATGAGGTCGCGGGTATAAGTCTCCTTCAGGCGGCCCACGGCGGTATCGGGAATGTCGACGCTGGCAGTCATCAGGTACTTCTTGGCCGGCGGCTTCGCCGGAGCCTGGTCCGAGGCTGGTTTGGCTTTGCCGTCCTGAAGCGAATAAATCATGTTTTCCAGTCCGTCTTCGGGAATCCTCGAAAACACGATGAAGATCCGCTCGGTGCCAACCTGTTCGTCTAATACCATGCGCGATCCGGGCGGGAGCACACGGGCGCTCCAGCCATCGACGTGGTTGTCGCCGTCGGCCACTTCGGGCGAAGGGAACATGGGTCTCCAAGTGCCGCTTGGCCCCTTGGCGACGATGTAGAGATACCCCGGGCTGTTGGTCTGAACGCTCAACTGAAGGCGGTCACCGGCGTGGAAGATGGTGCTTGTCGGGACTTCCACCATCTCGTCGCCGGACTTCCTCAGGACGGTGTACTTGAGCCCCAGCGCAGTCCCCGACGCAGGCGCCGGAGCGGTGACCATGGCGGCCTTGATGACCTTGGTGCCGTCGGGCCGG
>CAZARO010000223.1:5914-7532 GCA_964487165.1 uncultured Solibacteraceae bacterium
CGACGGGGAAGGCGGTTGGCTGGGAGTACTGTTAGTGGCCGTCTGCGTGGGCGGCGGCTGTACCGGCGGCTTCTTCGTAGCGACGCCGGTTTTGGGCGCGGGCGGCGCGGGTTTGGGTGCCGGTTTGGCGTCCGGAGTGGATTCCGAAGCGGCCGAATAGAACAACTCCCGGGCCGTGAATTGAGGTTTCGGCGCGTCCTGCGCCGCTGCGGAAAGAACGTAGAAAGCTAAAGGTAAAACAGCGGAACGATGCATCCAAACAAGTAGCGGCTCCAGGGAACCGCCCCTCCAGCTTTCTAAGATAGCACTGGAGGTGAGCTTTCAGCTGGTTTCACGAAGGTTCAGGCTCCGAGCCATGCACGCCGACGGCTCTCCAGAAACTTCGTTCCGAAGCCCGTAGGTCTTCTGGTTGGCACAGGGCGTCAAATGTGGGGCAGGAAGGTATCCTGCGGCCGATTGGCAATCGGCCTTCCGCTGTATCGCTGGTGCGGACCGGGCAGGTTACCAGGGTACCCTTTGAGTCCATGCTGAAAGCTGATAGCTGAAAGCTGCGAAGCTCACTCCCTCCCGGCGTACAACTCGGCGATTTCCTCGCGGCAGTTTTCCAGGGCTTTGCTGCGGCGCAGCTTCATGGTGGCCGTCAACTCGCCCGCTTCGATGGAGAAATCGCGCGGCAGCACGCGATATTTGCGCACCTGCTCGAATGGCGCCAGTTGTTTATTCACGCGGAAGACCGCCTTGTGGAGCTCGGCCGCTACCGGCGGAGCCACGGCCACCTCCGCCGCCGGCCGGCCCTTCCACGGTTCCATTCCCTTCAGCGATTCGGCCACTGTGGGGTTGATGGTGAAGAGCGCCGTCAGAAAGGGCAGCCGGTCGCCGATCAGCAGCACCTGGGTAATGAGCGGCTCCATCTTAAAAAGCGCTTCCACGCGCGACGGGTAGATTTTCTTGCCTGTGGAGAAGACGATCAGCTCCTTCTTACGCCCGGTAATGAAGATGAAACCTTCGTCGCCGGTGTACGCCACGTCGCCGGTGTGCAGCCAGCCATCGCGCAGCACTTCGGCGGTGGTGGCGGGATCGCGGTAGTAGCCCGAAAAGAGGCAGGGACTTCGCAGCAGCATCTCGCCATCCTCCTCGAAGCGGACCTCGACGCCGGGGAGCGGCTTGCCGATGCTGCCCGCCCTGGGGCGGTCCAGAGGATTGAGCGTGGCCACGCCGCCCTCGGTTAGGCCATAACCTTCGACCAGCGGCATGCCGACGGCCTCGTAGAACTCCGCCAGGTCTTTGCTGAGCGGCGCGGCGCCGGAGGCCGCGACGCGAAGCCGCCCACCGAATCGCAGGCGCACTTTGCGGAACAGCAGCCGGTCAGCCAGCTTGAGCGGAAAGCGAATGCGCGCCGGAACCGGTTTGCCTTGCCGGCGGTAACGGGCCGCGGCCAAGCCCAGCGCGAGCCCGCCGTAAAAGGCCTGCCGCGCCGCCGCCGGGCGCTTGCGCAATTCCGTGCAGATGGTGGAATAGATACGCTCCCACATGCGCGGCGGCGCCAGCAGAATGGTGGGCCGCACCTTGCGGATTTCCGACGGCAGCTTCAGCAGGCTCTCGGAAAACGTCACCGGCA
>CAZARO010000224.1:0-7493 GCA_964487165.1 uncultured Solibacteraceae bacterium
TAGGATCGGCCTGACTCGCCGTTAGCTTGACTCCGTTCTTACCTACTTGAATGGCCCAAACCGACAGCTCCCTCTTTTCCCGATGGAACTTCAACTGGAAGCGGTCGGCCAGCAGCTTCTGGATCATGATCTTGATCTGTTTCTGGTTCGGCATGCCCTCCTGCGCGGGCTTTCCTACCAGGTCGTAGTTCTCGGTCTCGGTCCAGGCTGGCGCTCCCACCACCTGCCGGGCATGCACTCCGTACACGAAGGCGATGAGAAAGCTGACCGGGGTATTGATAGTGGCAATCTCCCGGCCGCGTGCGGTGAGTCCTCTGCCTTGCACACCGGGGGCGCTGGGCTTGATGGAACAGGCATCGAACTCCGGATCGGCATCGGCCGCCATCGGTTTGGGGCGCGTCGGCGCCTCCGGCATGGGCCACTCCGGCTCTTTCGGACCGACATGCTTCAGGTTCAACGGAATCGGCGCACCGTTTCCTTGCGTCCAGGTTCCGGTGAGATTGACCGCGTCCGAATCCAGCTTCCCTTCAAATGTGCCCGCCGCCGCGGGGATCGTGAGCTTTACGGACGACGCCGTGAGAACGACCTCGCAGGCGAAGCCCTGCGGCGACTGGTCAATGCTGAACATCACACCCTTCAGGGCCGCGCCGTCTTTCGAGATCTTGAACACAGTCCGCAGTTCTTGTTTGGGGGCAGGCACCAATGTGCCCTGCCACGTGCCGGTGATATCCTGCGCGAACATCGCTCCGGCGGACAACTCGGCCAGCGCGATGGTCAGAAAAGCCCGTTTTTTCATGAAGCCCCCTCTCATCCAACCCCTATGTAGATTAGCATATACGTCATGCCGCCGAGGTTCGCTGCGCGGCCTCCAGCACCAACACCCCCATCTTGGGGTGCGACGGCTCGAACGCCGGCTGCACGCCGAACTCTTCGAGCGCCTCGGTAGTCGTCGGCCCGATCGAGCCCACGAAGCACCGCCGCAGTGCATCCATCGCGGCCTCCTCGATGCCCTGTTCCCGCGCCGCCCGCGCCAGGTGCGATACCTGGATCGCCGTGGTGAACAGTGCCACATCGAACTCCCCCGCCGCCAGGCGCCGCGCGGCCTCGTACAACGGCGCGGTATCGGCCGGCAGGTCCCACTGATACACGCGCACCGCGGTAACTTCCGCGCCGCTCTCGCGCAGGCCGGCGAGCAGTTCGGGATTCGAGCGGCCGTACTCCTGCACGGCGATGCGCTTTTCGGTCCGGCCTTCGAGCGCATGGAGAAGTTCGCGCCACGTGTTCGGCTCCGGCGCGACAAGCGCCGCCTCGAGCCCCATCTCGCGCAGCGCGGCCACCGGCTTGGGACCGCGCGCCACCACCGTAAGCGAGCGCAGCGCTTCGCCAAAGCGCGGCCCCAGCAGACGATTCAACTGGCGCGTCCCCACTCCCGTGAGCAGCACCATCATGTCGAACCCGCCGGCGAAGAGTCGCTCGGAGAAGCGCGTGGTGGCGGCGTCGGCTTCCAGCGGTACCTCGCGCATCGAGGGTGCCACGAACGGCTCGCCGCCCTGCCTGCGGATCAGCTCCGCCATCTCCACCGCGCGGCGGCTTTCGAGCGAGAGCACGCGCAGGCCATCGAAGGCCATCGCTACCGGCCGCCGCCGGGGAATTCGGTCAGGCACGCGGGAGAAACGGGGCGGAGAAACATGATGGAGCTATTGTAATGCAGGCGGGGTCTGCCCGCGCCAAGCCCTCTGCTTTCGCAAGCGCGGTATCATTTCTGGTGTGATTCGCCGGCTCTACGTTCATAACTTCCGCTGCCTGGAGAACTTCGAATTGCTGCTCTCGGGCCTGTCGTCCGTGCTGCTGATAGGCAATAACGGCTCGGGAAAGACGACGGTCCGGCTAGCGCTGGAGATCCTGCAGAGGATTGCGCGCGGGACGAATCGGGTTGGCGACCTGGTGAAGCCCAAAGACTTCACCCGCGGACGTACCGATGTGCCGATGCGGTTCGAAATCGAGGTCGAACTGGGTGGCGCTATTTACGAATACGCGATCGCCTTCGAGTTACCGAAGGGGTCAAAGAAACTGCGGGTATGGGAAGAAAGTCTGACGGTCGACCGAACTCCCGTCTATACACGAGCGCAGGCGCAGGTGTATCTCGGCAAGCAGTGGCCGCCAACGACCGCTGCATCTATGGGGAATGCGCAGATCAATATCGACTGGCATTTGGTGGCTTTGCCGATCATCCAGGAACAGTCGCACCAAGATCCGCTGTTCGTATTCAAGCAGTGGCTTGCCCACATGCTCATTCTTGGACCGATTCCAAGCCTGATTCAAGGGGATTCCAATCAAGAAACGATTCAGCCGGATGTTCCAGTCACGAATTTTGGTGCGTGGTTTTCGGGTATTTTAGCGCACGCGCCAGCCGCATACGCCAAGATCGATGCATATCTCAAACAGGTGATACCCGACTTCGAGGACATCAAGAATCCCGTAATTGGCAAAGACTCCAGGAGTCTTGTTGTTCAGTTCTCCGCAAAACAGGGGCGGACTCTCACCAAGGAGGGCCTAAGCATCCCCTTCGAAGACCTGTCGGATGGCGAAAAGTATTTTATGATCTGCGCCCTGGTTATTGCCGCCAACGGCGCCTATGGCCCGGTGCTTTGTTTCTGGGATGAGCCGGACAGTCATCTTGCGATGTCCGAAGTGGGACATTTCGTATGGGCTCTTCGCCAGGCATTCCAGGACGGAGGCCAGTTCATTGCGACGTCGCATAATCCGGAGGCCGTCCGCCGTTTCTCGGAAGAAAATACCCTCGTTCTCCACCGCAAGAGCCACCTAGAACCAACAACCGTCCGCAAATTGAGCGACCTGCAGGTCAGCGGCGATCTTGTCGGCGCGCTTATCCGCGGCGATGTCGAGCCATGACCAACCGGCGCCAGCCGCACGTTCTCGTGCAGCCGGAAGACGACGCCGACAGGCAATTGGCCAACGGCTTTCTCCTGGAGTTAAGTCCGCTTGCCAAAATCCAGGTGCTACCGGAGGCGGGAGGCTGGAGAGTGGTCCTGGACAAGTTCGAGTCGGATCACGTCGCTGATATGGATCGTTACACCAAACGAATCATGGTTCTATTGATTGACTTCGACGGCGATGAAGGGCGGCGCGACTATGCGAAGCGCAAGATTCCCGACCGCCTCATCGATAGAGTCTTCATACTCGGCGCCCTTACCGATCCGGAGGAGCTCAGGAGATCTCTTGGCTCCTACGAAACCATCGGTAGGGCGCTCGCCAAGGATTGCCGGGAGGAAGCGGATGCCACCTGGGGGCATAACCTCCTTCGACACAATGCGCACGAAATCAACCGATTGCGCCAGCACGTTCGATCGATCCTGTTTTAGCTTGTTTGAAGACGGCGACACGATCCCATTCGGCGCCCATCGTGAGCCTGGGTTTTCTTTTCGCTGGCGTGCGGTCATTGGATGAACACGTCGAGACTGGAGAAGGCTGCCAGCTGAGAGTTGAGAGCACGCCACGCTACTCCACGCTCAAACTCTTGCGCCCTTCAGCCTTGGTCAGCGTGACCACCGTCTCCTTGCCGTTGACCGTTACCTTATGCGTCCCGTAAAACGCGCGCACCTCGACCTGGCCCTGTCCGTCGGCGGTTCCCGTCCAGCGCGTCCACCATTTATTGAGCACCAGATCTTCGTACGCTTTGGCGGCCGGGAGCGGTGTCCAATCGCGTTTATAGAGCGACGATTGCGGAATCCAGTTGGCGCCTTCCCAGAAGCCCCACATCATGATGCCGACTACCGTTGGGTGCGCGAAGCAGATGGTATAGAACTGCTTGAACGCGTCCGCTTTGGCGATCTCTTCCTCCGGCGGCATCACCGCCTGCCGGTCGCCGGTCATGTACTTGGAGCGCTGGCCGGGGAAGTTGAATTCCGTGATGCGAATCGGCAATCCGAACTGCGATAAAACGTCGAGCGACTTCTGCAAAGCTGCGGGGTCGAACGAGTCGCCATGCAAATGCCCCTGCACCCCGATGCCGGAGAGCGGCACACCCGCGTCCAGCAGCGCTCGAATGTGCTTCACGTAATCGTCGAGCCGCTTGCCGGTGGTGATGTCGTAATCGTTGACGAATAGCCGGGCATCCGGATCGCCCTCTTTCACCCACAACGCCATCTGGCGGATGAAGCCGATCCCGAACCGGTCCGCGTAGTAGCTGGCATGCATCATTTCGTTGTTGAGGTCGTACTCCGCGAACCGCCCGCGATAGCGTGCGGCGACGGTCCGCGCCCGCGCCTTCACCGTAGTCTTGAAATCGTCGTCGTTCATCTCCTTGAGCCACGGCTGGACGTGGTCGGGCACGCCCCAGAAGATGCAGTGCCCGCGCATGACGATGCCGGCCTTCTCGGCCCACGCAAGCATCGCGTCGACCACGGAGAAGTTCACCTGCCCTTTCTGCCTTTCCATCACGTCCCACTTGAAATCGGCTTCCGGCACTCCGGCGTTGAAGTGGCTGACGAAGATCTCTTTCCACCGGGCGATATCTTCCGGCGAATTGCGCCCCGAAAAGATGCCGCCGGGCAGAGTCGCGCCGAACCAAAACTCGTGGCGCACCTGTTCCACCGTGACCTTGGCGCCGGGAGCGGCGTGGATGGTCAGCGTCCCCATGCGATTCTGCGCGATGGAGGCATCGAGGTCGACTTCCGCCGCCTGCAGCGTGGCAGCGCTCAGCAGCAGCGCAAATACGGACTTTCGGGTTCCCATGTCGCTCAAATTTAGCACGGCGCGGATTTCGTTGGATAATCGATCATGCGCTGTCTTGTGGGCATCTTACTCCTGGCCGGAGTATTGGCCGCCCAGACTCCGAAGCCGGATCCGAAGGGCGCCATCGCGGGAGTCGTGAAAGATACCACTGGAGCTCCCGTCTCGGGAACTACGGTGGCCGCAGCCCGTCAAGCTGAACCTGCCACACTGATCATGGCGGACGGCAGGGCCGTCGGGGTGGGGGTACCGCCAGCAACATCCGTCACCGATGAAGCCGGGAGTTACGCCATCGCCGCGCTCCCTCCTGGAACATATAGTGTAAGCGCCCATTGCGGCCCGGATTCCAAAAGGATCAAGCTCGATGCCGGCGAGGAGACCGCATTGGACTTCGTGTGCCCCGCGAATGCGGCGATTTCCGGCCACGTGCTCGACCCGAATGGGGACCCGGCGGTCGATGCCTTCGTCTGGCTGCTGAAGGCGGAATACCAGGGCGGCGTGTTGAAGCAAATCGTCATCGGGCCAAAAGTCACCGCGGAAGACGGGGCCTACGCATTCGACGACGCCCTGGAGGCAAATCGCCGGTATTACGTGCTGGTCGACGTGTCTCCTCCCGAGGAAGTGGTGCCCGCGGCGGCGGCCGATCTCAAAGAGCGCGAACCCATTCAGGTCCCCACTTACTATCCCTCGGCCACGAGAATGGATTCCGCGACTCCGGTGATGCTGCAACCCGGGGAGCATCGCGAACAGGTCGATATCAAGATCGCCACCTCCGCGTTCTACTGCATCGAGGGCAAAATCTCTGCTTCCGGTGCGCCCGCCTCTTCCGGCTTCGCCATCCAGGACCCTGCCCTCGCGGGGACGCGCCTGGTACGGCTGCGAAGCGGTTCCGGCGAGGACGGAAAATATCACGCCTGCGGCGTACCGTCCGATTCGTACCGGCTTTCCACCGAGGAGGGATTCACCGAGTTCGCGCTCTCCAGTTCGGACCTGGAGCACGTCGATCTTTCGGTGGACCCGGCTCACCTGTCCTTGCACGTGGAATGGGATGGCGAACCGCCAACTGGGTCCGAGATTCCCAAGCTGGACGCCGCCGCCGAAGCAACCCTGCACAAGATGGCCGCCCTAATGGGCATGGGTGACGCCCCGAGCGATGACTTCCTGAAAGGGCTGGCCAACCGTCTCCGCCACCCGGATCTTAATGACACGGAACTGGTGAGCGCCTTCCAGCGCATGCAGGGCGATGCCGACTTCCCGATGGAAATGGGAAACCTCATGGGCCAATTGCGGCCGCGGGACTCCGTGGTGAATGTCACGCTGAGCGGAGCAACCAACAATTTGGCGCGGTCCCTTGGCGCGATGATTCCGTCCGACAGCCCGTTCCGGGACGGTATTCCGCCGGGCGACTATGCCGTGGGAGTCCAGGCGTTCGGATCGAGCTCTGCCTACGCGAAGGAGATGACCTATAACGGCCTCAAACTCGCCGATGGCATCTTGCGAATCCCGCCCGCCGCAACTGGCACGCTCCACGTTGCGATGGCGGCAGGCGCTACCACGCTCACCGCCACAGTCACCGATGCCGACGGCAAAGGAGTACCCGACGCGACGGTCATCGTGGTCCCCGATGCGGTGACATCGGTGCCTTTGCTCTCACGAGATGTGATCCACGGAAAAACCGACCAGAACGGGACCTACGGCTTCCATTCTTTGCCGCCGGGCAAATACCGGGTGCTGGCGACTACGCAATCGGTTCGGTGGGGAGTGCCGGAGGACTTGGAAAAGGTGCTGCTGGTATTGTTCCAGGCGAAAGATGTCGAGCTCGATGCCAAGGCGGCGCTGCAGATTACGCTGGAGCCGATCCCGATCTATTGAGAGATCTCGCGGGCCTCTTGGCTGTAACTACAAAAAGAGCTGCATTGTAAATGGAATTCGAGTGGGACGAGCGAAAGGCGCGGCAGAACGCCGCTAAGCATGTCGTACCGTTCGAGTACGCCGCCCGCGTCTTTCTCGATCCCGCCCGGCGTGACGCGGCCGACACCCGACGGATTACGGCGAGCAGCGGCGGATCGTTCCCGGCAATATCGAAGGGAGACTTTTCGCAGTCGCCTACACCCTTCGCGGCGGGGTCGTTCGGCTGATTTCCGCGCGGAAGGCTAGCGAACGCGAGCGCAGGAGATACCATGAAACGCTACCGGCTTGATCCCCAAAAGCCTCGCAAGCTCACCGCGGCGGAAGGGCGCCGGTTCACCGCGGCGCCGATCGATTATTCCGATATCCCGCCGCTGGGGGAGGAATTCTTCGCCAAAGCGACGACAGCGTGGCCGCCAGTGAAGAAGCAGTTGACCATCCGGCTCGATGCCGATGTATTGGCATGGCTCAGAGGCCACGGCAGAGGCTACCAGACCCGCATCAACCGGATCCTGCGAGTCGTGATGGAGAGCCAACCGCCCCGCCCAACGCCGTGAACGGCAAAAAGCTGCTATTCAGTCGGTGGCTGAATGCTTCGGCGAGGGCTGCAATTTCTCCAGGACGTAGGCATTCAGGCTCTTGCCCTGCCGCTGGGCCTCCGCCACGATTTGCCGATGTACGTCGGGCGGTACCCGCACCAGAAATTTCCCTGAGAACGGCTTCTCGGGATCTTCTCCTCGGGAGCGGCAGAACGCAAAATGCCTGCCTGTTCGTCCAACTCCACCTTCGTGTTCTCCAGGCCGAGATCGGCGCTGGAAGGAACGCGGCCGACC
>CAZARO010000225.1:0-7470 GCA_964487165.1 uncultured Solibacteraceae bacterium
AACACGCAACTCTACGAGTTACAGACGGGTCAAGTGGGAGTCAAGTCGAACCAGCACGAAGTATCCGCGGCCTTTGTGTATCGGCGGCCCTTACCGGGAATGACGCTGTGGATCCAGGCAGGTGGTGGCGGATTGATTTTCGATCCAACCGGCTCGCCCGGCGCCGCGATGCAGACCCGGCTCTCGTTCGTCTACGGTCTGGGCACCGACTTCAGCTTGGGAAAACATTTCTTTCTCCGCCTGGAACAACGCGGGATGCTCTATAGCAGTCCGACGTTTGGCCTTACCGCGCTGCAGGGCGTCTCGCGTGTCACCAACCGTATCGAGCCTTCGGTCGGGTTAGGGTATCGGTTCTGAATTCGCCTGGGTCCGCGATTACCGGCACGCTCCCTTGGAAAGGAGCGGTGCACCTTCGCCCGCAACTCTTGAATCTGGTCCGCGTTGGCGGGATTTTCCGAGACCATCCCGTTCAAAATGGGATCGAGAAAACGGCCGAAGCGTTTGATCGCGGAAACGTTGCCTACCGTCATGGCGGCTTCCACGGCGCGCCTGGGAGCGGGCGTAATCAGCTCGATACGCCCCACGAACACGCGTGTGGTCTCGGACGGCCGCGGATCCACCAGCAGCGGAAGGGCGTCGTCAATGGCATGGGGCGGAACGATGTAGATGAAGCGCGAGCCCTCTTCGAACCAGGAATCGTGCCACGTTTCCACCATGGCGTGCGCCTCCTTGCGGAACAACCCCTGCGCCAGCGCGTTCTCCAGGTTCGCCTGCGGTCGCGGAAAGTATCTTACTACGCCACAAAACAAATTTGGCCACAGATGGACACGGATTCACACGGATAAGAAAGGGCTGGTTTATCCGTGTGAATCCGTGTGAATCCGTGGCCAGTAACTGGTGGTTCGGCTCACCCGGATTCCACCGGACGAAGGTGAGCCATCACGCTTGCGCGCGATAGAATGCCGGCAGAAATACCAGCGCGAAAAACGCGGCGGCTTTGAGGCCCATGTTTGCAGTATGACGGGCCGATGCCGCTGGCCACAGTGCTCAAAGACCGGTTTGATTCTTGCGCTATCGCCCGCTGAGAGCCAGCACCGAATACGCGGTGGCGGCATCGCTCATGAAGCGGCCGGCGTCTGACGCGGGATCGCGCTGCTTATTCATCGACGTGCTCAGCCACGCGCCCGACGCGTCCTGGTGGCGCTCCAGCCATGCCACCCCTTTGGCGATAGCATCTTTCGCCGAGGCCTCACCGGATTGCTCCAGGGCGGTCACCATCAGGCCGGTGCCGTAGCCGTCGCTGGCGGCGTCCATGGGCGTGCCATCCCGCCGCTTCCAATCCTTGATTACCAGCGACGATTCGCTCCAACCGCCGTCCTCGCGCTGCTTGCCGGCGATCTCCGCGACAATGGCCGCCCGCTGTTCCGGCTTCAGCAACTGCGGTAACTTGCCCGACGCCCAAAGCGCCACGGCGCGATTCAGGGTGGACTGGTTCTGCTGCTCGCGTTGCAGATACTCGCCGAGGAGCGCCAGGTTTTCCTGGATCGCGGCGCTCTTGCGATAACTTTCCGGCGCCCATCCGGCGGCCAGCCCCGCCAGCGACGCGCCCCAGAACGCCGAATCGTCGGCTTCCCACGGCTCGTTGTGGAAATTCAGCCAGATCCACGAGCCGCGCTTGTCGCCGTCCTTCAATTGCAGCGCCCACATATTGCCGAGCGCGTCGATGGCCGCGGGCGCTTCGTAGCGCGCCAGGACGAGCGCGTTCAGCACCGCTTCAGTGCCACGCGATTCGAGCGATTTCGGCGCGCCGTTCTTGGCATCATTATAAAAGGGCTGCACTTCCTGCCACAGGGAAACGCGCTTGGAGATGTTGTCGATAAATACGCGCTCGTCGGCCGAGGGACCGTGCTCCGCCAGCGCGGAACGCAGCGCCGGCCGCGCCAGGGCATACGGCAGAGTGGTGTGGCACGAAACGCAGAAGGTATCGTGATCGCGCGCCGCCGCGGGCCACGCCGCCCACCAGTTCATTCGCCCGTCCAGATAGGCGGCCGCCGCCTTCCGGTCCCACGACTTCGCATCGCCCGCTTGAGCCTGCCAGGCACAGAAGAAAGAGATGGCCAACAGAATCGTCTTCATGAGCGCCCCCTCGTTCTCCCTAGTGTAGCTTACCTGCGGAGGGGCGGTTCGCTGGCGAGGAGCGCCAGAACTTCGAGAATTTCCGCGCGCATGGAGGGGACCAGCCGAAGGAATCGCCGGTCTCCCTGGCCGGCTTTGAAATTCGTGATCCCGTTCGGCTCCACCCCCACCGATCCAAATTCGGAAAGCGCGAAATACCCATGCTCCGGCCGCACGGCTTGGAGCGCGGCGGTAAGATCCCAGGTGGGCCGATTGTAAGGCATCTTCTGATACGCGCGGTAAGATTCCGCGATCGGGTGCGGACTCGAGTAGGAGAAATCGTGCTCGATGCTGGTTGCGGGGTAGAGAAGCTCGCGCCCGATTTCGAAACCGCTGAAGACGATAGGAGTAGGCCAGCGCTCGAAGACCGCCTTGGCGGCTGCGACGTCGGTTTTGACGTTGTATTCCGGCGCACCATCGGCGAAGTTGCCCGCCATGGCCACCAGCAGCGCCACCTTCTCTTTGGCAAGCGCAGTATCTTCCGGGGTATCGAGCAGCGCTGCGAGATTCGTGCTGAAACCGGTCTGCACGATGATCACTTTTTCGCGCGCATTGGTGAGCAGGCGCCGCAGGAGCGCCGGTGCGGGTTCGGCGGAGCCGGAGCTTTCCGCATGCATGGTGCGCAGCGCCGCGGCCATATAACCATCTTGAGCGCCGTCCTTGAGGCTCTTGATGGCCGCGCCAACCGGCAGATCGGGGCGCCCATAGAAGCGATTCACCATGCGGATGTACGGGACGGCCGCCGGATTCGCGTTGGTGAGGGTGACGCCGATAAGCTCGCACTCGCCGCGATCGCTCAAAGCGTGCAGCATGGCGAGCGCCAGGGCGTCATCAATGTCGTTGCCCATGTCGGTATCGAAGATCACCGGACGGGCTGCGAAGCCAACGTTCGCCAGCAGGCAGAGTGCAAGAAGAACCCGATGCATCACGCGGATCAGTATAGCGCGGTGCGATAAGCCCTCGGCTTTGGCTTTTTCGTGGGGCAGGCTTCAGCGGGGATCCGCCCTTTGGGCAGTCTCTAGCGCCACGCCTTGCTCACGCTGGCCATGCGAAAGATCGAATCGGGCTGGACCGCGGTGTTCGATGCTGTACCGGCACACCCATAGCCGCGCGCGAACACCAGCCGGCCCTGACAGGAAACGGCGAGCCTCCACCGGGCACGCTGCACCTGCTGCAGCGCGCTCTGCATCATCTGGTCGAGCGCCGCCATACCGGGCACGGCGGTGCCGGTTACCGAAGTAGAACAGTTGGACTGCACCGAGAGAGTGCCGGCGGCGAGGAGAAAGACAACCCTGCAGAAAGGCATAGCGGCCGAGTGCGGTGCCCGGCGGTACATCACTAGGGTCGCGCTGTGCTATTTGGGAAGCACTACGCCGCTTCGCGTTCGGCGAGGGCGCTTTTCACGCTGGCCACCTGGATGGATTTCGCCAGGCCCAGGGCCTTCAGCAGCTTGATCTGCAGCCACGACGGATCGAACTCATACCAGGCGAGCCCATGGCGCGCGGAGGTGGGATGCGCGTGATGATTGTTGTGCCAGCCTTCGCCGAAGGAGATCAGCGCCACCCACCAGTTGTTGCGCGAATCGTCGCGTGTAGCGAAGCGGCGCCCGCCCCACATGTGCGTGGCGGAATTCACCAGCCAGGTGGCGTGCAGTCCGAAGACGATGCGGAAGAAGCCGGCCCAGAGCAGCAGCGGCAGCCCTCCGGCCAGGAAAAGAATGACCGCCAGCACCACGTTCGGCAGCCAGTGGTAATCGTTGAGCCAGATATAGAAGCGATCCTTGGCCAGATCGGGCGCGTACTTGGCCAGCATGCGGGTGTTGTTGTGCTTGGTCTCGCCCACCAGAATCCAGCCCACATGGGCCCACCAGGCGCCTTCGCGCGGGGAGTGCGGATCGCCGGGCTGGTCTGAGCGCTGATGGTGGATGCGGTGAATCGCGGTCCAGAAAATCGGTCCGCCTTCCAGCGTCAGGGTGCCGCAAACGGCGAAAAAGTACTCCATCCAGCGGGGAACCTTGTACGAACGGTGAGTGTGCAGGCGATGGTAACCCATACTGATTCCAAGGCCGGTAGCCACCCAGTAGAGAAACACCGTGATGGCGAACGCCTTCCAGTTGAAGTAGAAAAGCGCAGCGACGGCGCCGATATGAATCAGGATCAGAACGACAGTAGTAGCCCAGTTCAGGCCAGTACGATCGACAAGGACGATGGGTTCTTTTGTCACGGGGATTCTCTGGGTGTAACGAACTTTCACGATACCAGGGGTAAGCCCACTGCTGTGTAAGACTTGTGTAATTCCGACAAAGCGGACCCAGATTGAATGATTCCCTGATACCCATGTCTGATAACCATGGAGGACTCGATGTGGCTCCGCCGGCCCTGGAATACTGAAACGGTGTGGCGGCGCAGAATCCTGATCACGCTCGCGTGCCTGCTCGGGCTGGCGCTAAACGTGTATCTTTGGAGCCCGTTCTTTCCCTATTTCTTCGCCCGCGCGAATAACGATTTCGCCTGCACTTATACGGGCGCGGTGCTGGCCGGCTCGCCTGGCCTGTACGATATCGCGGCCGTGCTCCGCACCCAGGGGCCTCTGGGAGACAGCCCGCAATTCATGATGTACCAGCGTTTCCCCTACTACGCCGCCCTGGTGGCGCCGCTCAGATGGCTCCCCTACCTTCAGGCGTATTGGGTGTGGCAGGGGGTCTCGCTGGCGGCAGCGCTGATCTTTCTGGCGCTTTGGCCGGGGCAGCCCAGGTGGTTCAAGGCGATCGCCTGCTGCTGGAGTATCCCGCTGGCGAATTGTTTCGTCATGGGACAGGACGTCACCCTGGTGCTGGCGGTTCTGGCCATCTCGATAGCGCTGTTTTTCCGCGGAAGGCACTTTGCGGCGGGGTGCCTGATGGCGCTCTGTTCCATCAAATTTCACCTCTTCGTGACCTTGCCCCTACTGGTGCTCACCCGCCGGCTGTGGCGCTTCGGCGCCGGATCGGTAACCGGCGGGGCGGTGCTGCTGGCGGCGTCCTTCGCGGTGCAAGGCTGGCGCTGGCCGGCAGAGTACGTGCGCATGCTGCGGTTGCCGCGAAGCACTCCGAGCTACAGCCTGATGCCCAATTTAAACGGGCTGCTATCGGGCCATCCGCATGGTTCGGGATTGATGGCCGCGGCGGCATGCGTGGTGCTGGCGGCGGCAGCGCTGGTGATGTGGCGCGGCAAAATCACGGTGGCCATCGCGGCTACCCTGCTGAGCGGTCTGCTGTTGAGCTATCACGCCTTCATTGCCGACGCGGTCCTGTTGATACCCGTGGGACTATTGCTGATGCGCGACAAGTCGTCGCGGGCGCACCGCGCGCTAGGGGCGATCCTGCTGAGTCCGCTGGCGTTCCTGGGATTCCGGTTGGAGCATGTCCCCTACCCGCCGGCGGCGGTGGTGCTGTTGCCGCTGCTGGCGATGGCGGCGGCGGCTCTGTGGGGCTCTTCGTCAGTCCTGGCGAAGGGCGTCCACGGGCGAGAGCCGCATACCCCGGCGCGCGGGGCCGTAGCTGGCGATTAGGGCGGTGGCCACCAGGACGATGGCCACCAGCGCGAAGCTGGCGGGATCGTGCGGCGGAACGCCGGCCAGAAGCATGCCCAGGAAAGGCGTGACCAATGCCGCCAGAAGCAGTCCGACGACCAGACCCGCGACCGTGATCGCCAACCCCTCCCGCAGCAGCAGCCGCATCACGTTCGATGGTGTGGCGCCCAGCGCTACTCGCACCCCGATCTCGGGAACGCGGCGCGCCACCGTGTAGGCGACCAGCCCATAGAGCCCTGCGACCGTAAGCGCCCAACCCACCAGGCCGAGCGCCGCCAGCAATACCGCCGCGGCCTGCGCCGGAAACAGCGCCACCGACATTACCGCGCGCAACGGCCGCACGCGCGTGGGGACGCGCGCGTCGACGCCGCTCAAGACGTCGGGAAGCGCGCGCACCAGCGCTCTGGAGTCGGTTTCCGTGCGGACCACGACGGTCATATCGCCCGCGCCCGGTCCGAACGGCCAATAAACTTCGGGGCGAGGCTCCTCGCCGAGCGTCCGGTAGCGGCTGTCGGCCACCACCGCGACGATCTCCGCCCACGGCTCGGGATTCCCTGTCGGAACCGGGAGGCGGACGCGCTGGCCGAGCGCGCTGCGGACGGGAAACAATCGGCGCGCAAACGTCTCGTTGACGATGACGGCGTGAGGCTTGGTTTGCCGGTCGGCCTCGCCAAACTCACGGCCGGCGCGCAGCGCGATGCCCATGACGCGAAAGTAGGCGGGCAGAATCCAGTTGCTATTGACGGTAACCATCTGATCCTTGCCGCCACGGTCCACCAGCAGGCTATTGATGACTGTATCCATGCTGAGCGGCACCAGTGCCATGCCCGATACGGCGGTCACCTCCGGCAGGCTCTTCAGGCGGGCGAGCGCGGTGTGATAATAGGCGGCCACCTCGGCCTCCTTCAGTTGATGCGAGCGCGTGTTGGGCTCGACGGTCGCGACGTGGTCGAGATCGAATCCGGGATCGATCCGGCTGGCCACCCAGAGGCTCCGCACGAAGAGCGTTGTGGCCACCAGCAGCACGGTCGATATGGCGATCTGGCCGGCGATCAGCGTGCCGCGGAGCGACCATCGCCGGAAGCCGGCGGCGCGCGGTGCATTACCGGTGCCGCCCACCACCGATACGCGCCATGCCTGTAACATGGGTGCGACGCCGGCCACCACCGTGGCGAGCCCCACCAGCATCGCGAGATAAGCCAGCAGGTGCGTGTCGATGGGCACCTCCACTTCGAACGGCACCGGAAACGGTAGAGGCACGGCGACCAGCAGGCGCGCGAGCCACACGCTCATAGCCGCGCCCAGACCCACTCCGGCAAGCGCCAGCAGGAGACTCTCGGACAGCAGCAGGCGCGCCAGCCGCATGCGGCCGCACCCTATGCTCAGGCGAATGGCAATCTCGCGCTGCCGCGCCATGGCTCGCGCCACCAGGAGTCCGGCGACGTTGACGCACGCCACCACCGCCAGCAGCACCACGAATACCACCAGCAAAGACGCGAAGAGCAGAAGCACGTGGATCTCCGAATCGCCGCTGCCGGCAAAAAGGCCGAAGCGGTGAAAGGGAAATGTTTGCGCCCGCGCAAACTCGCGGTTGTCCAGCGGATAGGCTGCTTGCAGTGCTTGCGCCCGCGCGAGGACGCGCGAGCGAAACTCGGCTAGACTTTGCCCCGGCGCCAGCAGGCCCAGAATCTCGTATTCCGTATCGGCGCGCTGGGTGGTGGCAGG
>CAZARO010000226.1:0-3643 GCA_964487165.1 uncultured Solibacteraceae bacterium
CGGCACGTGGCCGGCAAAGCGGCACGTATGGGAGAGCGCGTGGGCGATATCCTCGACGTCGATCTCCTCGGGGAGCGGCGCAGCGATATGCACCCTCCGGCCCGTACAAGTCGGAAGGAAGATTTCCTCTTCGGGAGTGGTAAGCGTCATCGCATGCCCTCGGGCGCCGGCAGCAGCCGCGCTGCAGCACCGGTCTCGATGAAGTGTTCGTAGAGGGTCTGGCCGGTGGCGGTGGCCACGTACGGCAGGAAGACCTCGTCGGTCTTCACCATCCCGGTTTCCACCATGGCGATTTGCGCCTCGATCCACCGGAGAAGCTGCCGCCAGGCAACGCGCTCGGCCTGATCGCGGTCCTTGTCTGCCATGGCAGCGCGGTTGAACTGCTTCCACCCATCCGGCGTACGCCGGCCATTGATGATTTTGAAGATCGGTTCTGTGCGCACGGGCAGACGGAACGGCACCGCGTGCCCGTCGACGGGGTACGTGAACCACATTCCCACGATCTTGCCGCCCTGATAATCGAGACTCACCTGGGTGGCGCCGGCCCGTACGAGCAAGCTCAGAATGTCGCCAGCCGTCTTCTGCACCGGGATCTCGGTGGTCTCCATAAACAACGATTTGCGGGTACTCACTCCCACAATCCTTCCTGCCCGCTCTCTTCCACCGGAGCGCGCTTCGGTTCGATCTTGTTCGTCGGCGTATCCGGCCGGTCCTCGGTCGCCACGGGACGCTTGGCCAGCCACTTATCGTAGGCCTCGAACTTCACGCCGTTCCAGACGGTGATGGTGTCGTCGTCCATTTCCGCGTCAACCGGGATCTGGGCCAGGAGCGACTGCTGTGCGGGCGGCTGCTCGACGGCCCGCTTTTCCCGCAGCCTACGGAACGCTTCCCGGCTGTAATCCGCTTGGCTCACAACAGCACCTCCTCCAACTCCTGCTCGGTGAACCGCGCGAAACAGAGCGGACATTCCCACCACTCGTCGTGGAAGATTTCGAACGGCCCACAGTCCAGGCCGTGAGTCTCGCGGAACACCACGGCACGCTCACGCATTTCGACCGTGCGGCCGCACTCTGGGCACCTCAGATGCACGGCTGGTCCTCCCCGAACAATTCCTGCTGCCGCCCGTCCGGAGGCGACACGGGCCGGCCTTGTTGGCGGCGGGCGCGAAGCGTAATCTTTCGGCGTCCGGTCTGAACGCGGATCTCGTCGCACCAGATCCGGTAGGGATGGTGGCGACGCACACCGAACGGATAGGCCGCCCGCAGGGCGGCGCGCACATCCTCCGGCGGCTTGCCGGTGGTTTCGGCCAGGACGCGGGCGATGATCGGGGCGGCACAAGCCCGCCATGACGAGTTCATCCTTGAGTAACTCCCGCCGGCACCTCAGCAGCCGGGTAATGCGTCTCCAGCCACGCCTTCCGGCGCGCGAGATCCGCCATAGCTTCCTCGCCACCCATCTGGCATGCATCGATCAGGAGCGGGATGCCCGTATCGACGGAGTGCGCCACCTCGGCGCGCGTCGCCGGGCGGCCTTCCGCCCACCATTCGACGGCCTCCGGGTTGTGCACGTGAATCAATGGTTTCCCGGCGTCGTCTTCGAAGATTTCAAAGGAGCGGGCGGTCCACAGCAGCGCCACGCCCGGATTACGCGGGATAGAGATCCCGCCCACCTCCCGGTCCTCCGGAAGACCGTCCTCCCGCCGGACCATGTGCGGCCGCGCCAGGAACGGACAGTTGCGCGCCGACCAGCGGGCGCACTCGAGGTGGCACGGCGGTTCCACCGTCGTGCGGTTGATGCCGCACATCGGTCCAAGGACAAACGTCTGCCAAACGCCCAGGCGCCCACCACAGACCCAGCACAGGTGTTCGCGCACGGCGCGAATCCACTTCAGGCCGTCCATCGCGCGGAACTCCGGCTTCCCGTCGAACCACGCCACAAACCAGGGCACGGGAAACCCGCGCTCATCAACCGGTAGATCGCTCATTCGCTCCGGCAAAGGTTCCAGTTCAGGTCTCACGCTTCTTCTCCTTCCGATCCCATCCCCACTTGTATGTCGGCAATACCCCGGCCGCCTTCACAACGTCGTCCGGATGCACCTGGATTGCGTGCTTCGTCACCACCACCGCGTCCACGCCATGCTGCTTGAGGAACCGGCAGACGCTCATTGCGTCGACGAACTGGCCGCGTTCGAATATGTGGACCGTGGTGCGCTTCACGCCGCGTCACCCCCATAGATCCGTTCGAGGACTTCCACTTCCTGGCGCTTCCGCTCGATGGCCATTCCGGCCCACAGCATGACGATCATGCTTGCCCAGATAGCCTCCGTCAGACAGGTGCCGTCAGCGATCAGCTTGAGCGCCGCCATTACGTCTCCGACAAACTGCGGGCTCTGCGCCGTCGCCACGGTGAACTGGCTCAACTCGGCAGGGGTGGCATCGACGAAGGCCCGCAGCGCCTCGTCGATATCGCGTGCGGTGGGCGGCGTCATGGCTTGGCCTCCTGCTCGAACTCGACGCCGAAACAGATCTGGCAGCGCGCCG
The DNA here is from genome assembly GCA_964487165.1 of uncultured Solibacteraceae bacterium. Lineage (GTDB taxonomy): Bacteria > Acidobacteriota > Terriglobia > Bryobacterales > Bryobacteraceae > PALSA-129. Next base: position 2,541 of record CAZARO010000226.1, read on the forward strand.
GAGGATCGGCACTCTCGAACCGGTACTTCCGGCAGCCGGCGCAGATCCACACCACCAACGGGCGCGGGCACTGCGTGAGGCCGAGCAGAATCCTGGCGTCCCGCGAGCTCCTCACCACGCCCGTGATCGCTCCGCCGCGCTTCCACTCTGCCAGCCGTTCGATCTGCAGCTTGGTCAACTGCGAAGTCGGATCGTTGGGCCGCTTCACTTCCATTTCGAAGTGAGCACCGCGGTACGTCCCGTACAGATCCGGGTCACCGGCCAGGCCCATGACGGTGCCATGGCGTTTCCGGATTACCAGCCCAGGGATCGTGCGCAGATCTGCCACAATCCTGGCGACAACTCCTTTTTCGAGGGTGGGCTGCCGCCTCACAGCCGCACCTCCCGAATGCACGTGACGCCGCGCAACTCCAGGCTCTTCCGCAGCTCGCCCAGCGTTTGCGCGTGGAGCTGCGAAGCGCGGGCGCTCTTCACGCCCAACTCCACCCCGACCTCGCGCAGCGACTTGCCGCCAAAGTAGTGGCCGCGAATCAGCAGCCGCTTCCGCGCAGGCAGAGCCTCCACCGCCTCGGCCATCAGCCGTTGGCATTCCGTCTGGGCCGCATAGCAGTCCGGCGCCACCACCACGCCGATGACTTGGTCTGGATCGATCAGTTGGATTGACTGCAAAGGAACCTCGGCGCCTTCGGCATTGATTTGCTGGCGAGCCTGCCGGGAAATGTGATCCTGGCGGCGCAGCCCGTCGATCACCGCGCCGCTAACGCGCCGCCGGACGAAGGCGCCGAAAGGCACACCCTTGGTGGCGTCGTATCGGGTGGCCGCGTCGACGAGCCCAGCGCAGGCGTCCTGGCGCAGATCGCGCGGGTCGACGTGCGGCGGCAGCCGCTTCGCGATGTTCCCCGCGATATTGCCGGCGAGCGGCAGCGCGTCGATTATGAGTTGATGCGTATCCATTTGAAAACCTTCTGCGGCTCCACTGGCGCCTCCGGCCGAGCCGCGCCAAACTGAACGGGCGAGATCCGGCGGTCGCCGCACTTCACGCAAGTCTGCACATCGACGTTCCGGTGGCCCAGAAACTCGGGCCACCGACGCGGGAAACCCCA